>QEUY01000579.1 GCA_003577365.1 Chloroflexota bacterium
GTCTTCTCCTATTTTCGCGTGCCGCCCGCCTATCAGCATCGCGTGCTCTTTTGGGGCATTTTGACGGCGCTGATCTTGCGCGGGGTGATGATCATCGCCGGTGCGGCGCTGGTGACCCGCTTTGAGTTCCTGATCGCGATCTTCGGCGCGTTCCTGGTCTTCACCGCCATGCGTATGGCAAAGGACGACGGCGAAGAGCTAGACATGGAGAACAACGCGCTGGTGCGTATGCTGCGCCGCCTGATGCCGGTCAGCTCGCGCTATCACGACGATCGCTTCTTCACCCTGCAAAACGGCGTGCGCATGGCGACCCCGCTGCTGGTCGTGCTGCTGGTGATCGAATCGAGCGATGTGATCTTCGCCATCGACTCGATCCCCGCCGTCTTTGGCATCACCAAAGACCCGTTCATCGTCTATACCTCCAATATTTTCGCCATCCTGGGGCTGCGCTCGCTCTATTTCCTGCTGGCCGGGGTGATCGACCGCTTTGAATATCTCAAGCTGGGGCTGTCGATCGTGTTGGGCTTTGTGGGGGTGAAGATGCTGACCGAGAGCATCTCCGGCTATGTCATGGCGCACCCCATCCATGTGCCGATCCACTGGTCGCTGGGCTTTATTGCGGCGGTGCTGCTGGCCTCGGTCGGCGCGTCGCTGATCCTCTCGCGGCCGCAGGACGAAGTGGTGCAGGTCGAACAGACCGAGGAAGGCCCGCTGCTGTCGCACACCGATGCGAGCGATTGAGAGACCGGCGATTAAAACGCCTGCAATGAAGCAGTAAACATGCCGCGCCGGAGCGACACGCTCTGACGCGGCTCCTCTCCCCTCACAATGAAATTGTGATCCCCGGCTATGACACCTTGCACATGACGCGGCGGGCGTGTCGAGCTATGCTGTTGCCAGCAGATCGCCGCCCGTGTCCGCGGCTTGGCCGCCGGTTGACCGGCCCGCACGGGCGTCGAGTTCACAAGGAGTCAGGGCATGGAGCACGCTCGATTGACACAAACAACCCCCGTGCAGGCGGCCCACCCATCAGACCGGCTCTCCTGGGTGTGGCTGGCGATTGGGGCGGCGCTTCTCCCCTTGGCCTCGGTTCAGACAATCCTGCCGCTGGCGGCGTGGCTGGCGCCGCTCTTTCTGCTGCGTTTCAGCCGCACACAGCGCGCCGTGGTCGCCTTGCCCGTGCTGGCGCTGGTGCATTATGCGGCGATCATCCTGGGGATGCGCGGCTTCTTCGAAGGCCCGCTCACCTACCTAGTCGGGCTGATCGGCATCCCCGGCATCGTGGCCTATGCGGTCGACCGGCTGGTGGCCGCCCGTTATCGCGGCCTGCTGCGCACCCTGCCCTTCCCCCTCGCCGTGACCGTGATCGACTGGCTGGTCGGGATGTCTCCGGTGGGCAGCGGCGGCGCGCTCGCCTATACGCAGGTTGGCAACCTGGCGCTCTTGCAGCTTATCTCGCTCACCGGCATCTGGGGGGTGAGCTTTCTCGTCGCCTGGTTCGCAGCGGTGGCCAATGACCTGTGGGAAGCGGAGGGCGACTGGCGTGCGGTCTGGCCGCATCTGGGGCTATACGCCGCCGTGCTGCTGGCGGTGATCGTCTTTGGCAGTGTGCGGCTGGCGCTTGCGCCGCGCCGCGTCTCCACCGTGCCCACCGTGCGCGTGGCCTCGCTGGCTGCCGACAGAGCCTTATGGCACGCGCTGACGCAGGGGGTCGTCGCCGTGGCCCAAGGCACGCCCGCAGCCCGCGCCGCGGCCCGCGCCGAGTATGCACCGCTGTGGGATGACCTGCTGGCGCGCAGCCGCCAACAGGCGCGCGCCGGGGCCAAGATCGTGGCCTGGTCCGAGGCGTCGGTCTTTGTCCTCAAGGAAGATGAAGCGGCGATGCTGGAGCGTGCGCGCAACCTGGCGCGTGACGAAGGCATCTATCTGCAGGTGGCGCTGGTCTCGGTCTTGGCGACGGACCATCACCCCTATGGCGAGAACCGTGCCCTGCTGATCGACCCCGCGGGCACGGTCGTCTGGGACTATGCCAAGACCGTGCATCCATTTGGCGACAAGGCTGTGTTTGCACCGGGCGACGGCGTGATCCCGGTGGTGGAGACACCCTATGGCCGGCTGGCGACGGTGATCTGTTTTGACGCCGATTTCCCGGCGCTGCTGCGCCAGGCCGGGCAGGCGCGGGTCGACATCCTCTTGGCGCCCTCCAACGACTGGCCGCCGGTGAAGGTGATGCACAGCCGCGCCCATGTGCTGCGCGCCATCGAATACGGGCTGGCGCTGGTGCGGCCCACGGGCAATGGGATCGCCTTGGCCACCGACAGCCATGGGCAGGTTGTGGCCGAGGCCGACTATTACGCGACCGGCAGCCTGACCCTGGTGGCGGATGTGCCCACGCGCGGCGTGCCGACGCTCTACACGCGCATCGGCGATGTCTTTGCCTATGCTTGTCTGCTGGCGCTGGCGGGGCTGATCGCCGTGGCCTGGCTGCGCCCGCGGCTACGGCCCACGCCGCGGGCGCACGCCCCCGCTTGAGCGCCGGCAGTAGACATATTCCTCGCACACAGACCATCCCGGCAGCGCGCAAGCCTTTGGGATGGTCTAGACCCCGCAGCCGCGTGGATGTAGAATAGTGCCAGCAGCCTCATAGAAATACGTCAAGACCATGGATGCATTCCCAATGGCCCGCCCGACGATTGTACAGATTCAGCGCGGAGGACCGCTCGACCTGGCCAACTATGTGGCGCTGGCGGTGATGTATGGGCTGGGCAGCCAGGCGCTCGCCAGCCCGCGTGCCCGCCTCATCGCCGCCGCGCTCTGTATTGGCTTTGCCCTGACCCACGCGCTGCTCTTTCCCAAAGTCAAAGAGCTGCGCACGGCTGCGGCTTATTTTGCCCTGCAGACCCTCCTTGTGACTTCCCTGCTGCTCCTGAGTCTAGACGACGGCGAGTTTTTCAATTTCCTGTTCTACATCTTGGCGATCACGGCCGCGACATTGCTTCCCCTCCACGCGGCCGCGGGATGGATTGCGCTCTTCTTCACGATCATCTTGCTGATCAACGGACTCTTGCCCGAACCGCCGCGTTTTGTCCTGATCGCCTTCGCCGGCGCGGTGCTGATCCTGTGTGGGCTGTTTGGACGCAACCTGCGCGCAACCGAACTGGCCCGGCGTCACAACCAGGTGCTGCTGGAAAAACTGGCCCAGACACAGCAGCGGCTGCATGAGTTGACGCTGACCGAGGAGCGTAACCGCCTGGCGCGCGAGATCCACGACGGGCTGGGCCACTATCTGACCGCCACGACGATGCAGATTCAGGGGGCACGCGCTGTGCTGGAAAGCCAGGGGATCGCGTCCGAAGCACCCGCCGCCTTGGAGGCGATTGGCAAGGCCGAGATGCTCTTACAGGAAGCCTTGGTCGACGTGCGCCGCGCCGTCGCCGCGCTGCGCA
>QEUY01000580.1 GCA_003577365.1 Chloroflexota bacterium
ATAGCGCACCATGGCGGTGTGGAACCAGTAGCGCACGAAAGGGCGCTCGCCGGTGATCGGTTCGCTCTGCGCGATCTCGCATTCGTGGTGCGGGAAGATCAGGTCGCTGCCGCCGCCGTGCAGGTCGATGGTTCCGCCCAGGTAGTGCGCCACCAGCGTCGAACATTCGATATGCCACCCCGGACGGCCTGGCCCCCAAGGGCTTGGCCAGGCCGGTTCGCCCGGCGCTTGCGCCTGCCACAGCACAAAATCGAGCGGGTCGCGTTTGTTGGGGTCGTCGGGCCGGTTGCCGCGCTCGTTGGCCGTCTCCAACTGCTCGTCGTCGGACAGCTTGCTGAGCGCGCCAAAGCTGGGCCAGGCGTCGACTGCATAGTAGACCGAGCCATTGGCAACATAGGCCAACCCCTGATCCACGAGCGTCTGCACCCCCGCCACGATCTGCGGGATGACCGAGGAGGCGCGCGGGTAGAAGTCGGGCGGGCGCACGTTGAGCTGCTGCATATCCTCGATGAAGTGGCGGGTCCAGCGGTTGCCCAGGGCGCGCCAATCTTCGCCCACCTCGGCGGCTTTGCGCAGGATGTCGTCGTCGATATCGGTCACGTTCTGGGCATAGCGCACCGGATGGCCCAGGAACTCTAGATAGCGGATCAGCACATCGGCCATGACATAGGTGAAGGCGTGGCCCAGATGCGTCGTGTCGTAGGGGGTGATGCCGCAGACATAGATCGATACGCTGTCGCGCTGCGGGCGGAACGGCTCGATCTCTTGGGAATAGGAATTGTAGAGGCGCATGGCGTCTGTGATACCTGGTGACCTTTTGGACTAGAGCGTGTGGGCCGGCCCCCGCGGGGGCCGGCCCGGCGGGCTGGTTAGAAGCGATAGATGGCGGCGGCTTCGACGCCGTCGGGCAGGGTTCCGGGTTCAACCACAAAGACCGCGCCGTTGCGCATCAGCGTATAGACCGCCAACTGATCATAGAGGTCCGAGGTGTCGGGGCGCTCTTCCGAAACAAGCTGGACTTCGCCGGTCTCCGGGTCAAACGTACCCCAAAGCTGCTGGTGGAGCGGGACAAAGGCGGTCTGCACCCGGCCCTGATAGGCCGCAGGCAGAATCTGGCGGATGGTGTGCGCTGCCTGATTGGTGGCGGCCATCTGCTTGTAGGTCTCCAGCGCTTCGGACTGGGCGCGGGCGAAGTGGGGTGCGACGATCTGCCAGGCGGCGCGGTGCAGCTCTTCGGGGCGCATCTCCTCCGGGTTGCCGGAAACTGATCCCTCCATCAGGCGCGGGTAGGTGTTGGCCTCTTGATAGATGGGCAGCAGATAGTCCACCCCGGCAAAGACCAGCGGCGCCTGCTGGTCTTGCAGCAGGTCCCGCAGCCCCCGGTCGATGGCCTGGAAGTAGCGCAAGAGGCGGTCTTTGTCGTCGGCAGCTGTGCCGCCATGCCCATGGTAGATGGCCGAGCGCCGTCCACCGGCCGCAGCCGGCGGCGTCGAGGTGTGGTATTGCAGTTGGCGATCCGTGTCGTCATAGCGCAGCGCCTCGGCCAGGCTGCCCGGCACGCCGGCCAGGTCAAGCTCGTCAACAGTCTGCTTGGCGCCGCGCAGGAGGCGCACCTCATTTTGGCTGACGGCAAGCACATAAAACGTTCCGTCGTTGGCGAGCAGCGGCAGCAGCGGTTTGACGTGGAAGCTCTGGGCGACGACGAGCAGCGGCTGAAAGTAGAGCGGCAGGCGATAGACATAGCTTGCGCCCTGGCCCAGAAAGATGGCGAGGCCGTCGCTTTGATGCTGCCAGAAGTCGGTGTTGTCGAGCAGGTCCTGGGCCGGGGCCAGCAGGTCGCGTATGTCGGGAGAGCGCATACCCGTCTGGGCGAGTTGGGTTTCGGCATCGCGCAGCAGGTTCTTCAGCCGGAGGGTATCTTCTTGGATGCGGGTGGTAACACGGTGAGCGGGCATGTAGAGCGATACGGCAGGGCCGCCGTGAAACGCGATCAACGGCTGTAGCTCACTTACAGTAAACCGGTCGTTCATATTTTGTCTCCTTCGGTTATATCGGGGCGCGCCTCTGACCGTTTGCGGGTGATGCAGCGCATCCAGCCCTAAGGTTGTGCCGGGTCTAGCCCAGGTCGGGGGCAACGCCGGGATGGGCTATGTAAACGCACAGCGCCACGGGCGGTCTGACGGTTCCGCGCGGGGCGCTGTGACAAAGCGGATTTAACGATTGGTACAAGAACTGCATATGAAGAGGGTATGGGCCGGACATGTCCTCTATGAATTGGCCGGTTGCGGCCCGGCAGCCAATACCGCGATCAGTTGCGCCAGCGAGATATTTTGATAATCCTGACGAGTGCGCCCGTGTTTGCCGGCGGCGATCACCTCGACGCGCGCGCCGTCGGGAGAGACGGCAACCGCCGAAAGCGCCGGCTGCGCCGCCAGCAGTGATTCCGCCGCAGCGGGGAGTTTGGCTTCCTCGGATGTGAGGATCACCCAGTCCGCCGGTTGGTTTCTGAGCGTCTTGCCGAGCTCGCTCTCGTCGGCGAGTTCCAGCACCTGAAACGTCTCAGACGCGGTAGTCAAGGCCCGATAAAGTAATTCTCGAAAAAATCGAGGTCGATTTGCTACGACAATCACTTTCGCACCTATCTCTTCCTTAGCCATATGCCAGTCGCACCCTTCAATGGGCGATGCCGGCTAGCAGATGTACAGACCGCCGACATACATAGCTTAGTTTCGTTGGCTATAGGATAGCGATCCCCTGCGTCATGTGCCATGGCGAAGGATATACCCGACAGGCACAGATGGGGGTATACCCTACCATCGGGCGGCGAACGCGCCAGGATGCGCTGGAATTTACCTAGAATTCCACGGCTTCTCCTGTATAGGCACAGCGGAAGAGCTGCTCCAACTCGGAACGGTCGGGAACGCGCGGCGCAGCCAGGATTTGCGTGTCCATCTCGGCATAGTCGCAGAGCGTCTCCAGAGCGCCGCGGTATGTATCTTCATCTATACCCAGGGCAGCGGCGCGGGCCGGCTGGCCCACGCGGGCTTGCAGGTCGCGGGCCGCTTGCACCAGGTCGCGGCCAGCCGCCAGGTCGTCGGCGGCCTGGCTGACCCCGGCAAAGCGCGCCAGGTCGGCATAGCGTGTATAGCCGTTGTTGAGCGTGTAGTCCATGATATAGGGCAGGAAGAGCGCCACGCAGCGGCCATGCGGCTGTTTGAACAGCCCGCCAAAGCTGTGACCCATGGCGTGCGCCAGGCCCAGGTTGGCGTTGCCAAAGCCCAGCCCGGCGATGGACGCGGCGTTGGCCAGGTGTTCGCGCGCTTCCATGTCGTGCCCGTCGGCGACGGCGCGTTCCAGATAGCGAAAGACCAGTTGGCACGCCTTGAGACAGAGACCCTCAGTAAAGTCGCTGCTCCAGGTCGAGGTGTA
>QEUY01000581.1 GCA_003577365.1 Chloroflexota bacterium
CCGCCAGGATCTCACAGGCCAAGAGGAGCGCGCCTCGGGGCCGCGCAAGGTCTATCTCTATGGCGTGGCCTTGGTGGGGGCGCTGCTGATCCTGTTCTACCTGGCGCGCGTGGCCTACCGGCTGTTGTTGGTGTTGATGGGCGAACCGGGCAGTGCGCTGGTCGGCGGCGAGATTGCGGGCGAGGCGGCGCGCAGCCTCATCGCCGCGGTGCTGTGGGGCGTGCATGTGTTGGCGATCCGGCGTGATGGGCAGCAGGGCGCAGACGCGCCGGTCGATCTGGCGGCGCGCCGCGCGGCGCTGGAGGAGCGCATCCGGCGGCTGGAGGTCGAGTTGACCAATGCTCAGGCGGAACTGGCGGCGCTGGAAAACGGCGCGGGTGAATCGGTTCCTCGGCTGGAGAACAGCGCCAGGCCGTAAAGGACCTGGCTACACAATCATGTCTGGGCAGATGACCATCAGTCGGCCACGCTCACCTCGACCCGGAAGAACTTGTACAGCTCCTGCTGCAGCCGCTCGCTGATCGAACAGGGGTCGTTGGGGAAGGCCAGGGTCGTGCTCTTCTGGCTCGACTGCAAGACGATCAGGAAGCGGTCGCGCCCGCGCGGGTCGCGCACCATCTCATAGATCTCCTTGAGCCGGTACTTGTCCCGTTCGAGGTCGCCGCTGGGCCGGAAGACGATCTGCATAGTGCGCCCGGCGGCGCGGCGCTGGCCGTTTTGATCGCCGCCGTCGCGACCTTTGCTGTGTTCATTGGCGTGTCCATTGGCGTGCCCATTCGCATGATGCGTATGGCTGTTGGCGCGGCCGTTTATCATTTCTGCGGCAGCGCCGTTTGATTCTTCTTCCAGATCGGAGGCCGCTGCCGGCGGATTGGCCGTCTTGCCCGTCTCTTCGACTGCCGGTGAGGCCGGTTCGGGTTGGGGGGGCGGCGTCTTTGTCTGCGGCTCTTCGCTTGCCAGAAGCTCGGCGCCGAGGGCTTCCATCCCTTGGGGCACGGGGATGGGCGCGTCGTGGTCTTCGTCGCGCAGATTGCGCGATTCATGCAGATAGGGGTTATCCGGCGCGGCCTCCTCGGCGGCAGGCGGGGTCTTGAGGGGAAGCGGGGACTCGGCCAGCGTCTTGGGCAGCGGGATCGGCGCGTCGCCCTCCTCGTCGCGCAGGCTGCGCGCTTCGTGCAGATAGGGATTGTCGGGCGCAGGCTCCTCGTGCAGCGGGGCGGGCGGCTTGGCCGCAGGCGCGGGAGGCGGCGTGGTTTCGTCACGCAGCCAACTGGGCGGCTCGTTGGCAAAGGGGTTGGCCTCGCCGAGCGGGCCGTCATCCCCGGCAAAGCCGCTCATCAAGCCCATTGTAAAATCTGTGGAATCGTCCACCCCGTTCTCCTCTGCTCCACCGTTATCCTCTAGACTATCACCCAGGGTTTCGTCGCCAACCTTGACGCCGTTGATGCGCGGGCCGAGGTCGAGCAGCGGTTTCTGATACTCGCTCACGTCGCCCACGCTCATGATCTGGTCGATGTAGGTCTGGAAGCTGTCGGCCAGGAGGCTGGTCTTGCCCTCGCGCGTCTGCGCCTTGCCCTTCACCACCACGATGTTGTCCTGCACCAATAGCTCTTTGACCTCGGCATAGGTACGCGGGAAGACGACCACCTCGCACTGGCCCTGCATGTCTTCCAGTTGGACAAAGGCCATCTGGTCGCCCTTTTTGGTGTTGATGGTGCGCACGCCCACGATCATCCCGGCCAGCAACACATTTTTATCATGATAGCGTTCGTCGAGCGCGTTGCATGGGCAGGTGACCACGTTGGCCAGGTCCACGCTGAGTTGGCTGAGCGGGTGGCTCATGGCATAGACGCCCAGCAGCTCCTTTTCCCATTGCAGCTTCTCCTTGCCCTTGGCTTCCTCCATCTCCGCCAGGCGAATGGGAGAGACCTGGGCGGCAGCCCCCGCGCCGAGCAGGTCGAACATGGACAACTGGCCGCTCTCGCGTGCGCTGTGGACGGCGGCAGACTGCGCGGCCATGGCGTCGATGGCGTCGAGCAGTTGGCTGCGTTTGCCAAAGCGGTCGAACGCGCCCACCTTGATCAGACATTCGAGCGGCCGCTTGCCCACCTGGCGCAGATCGACGCGGTCGCAGAAGTCTTCCAGGCTGGTGAAGGGGCCGCCTTCGGCGCGCGCCGCCAAGATCGCCTTGACGGGCGCTTCGCCCACATTCTTGACCGCGGCCATGCCAAAGCGGATGGCGCTGCCGGGCGGCACGGGGAACCGGTAGGCCAGGTGCGGGTCGCGCTTGGCGTTTGGTTCGGTGTCGGCGGGGCGCGCCTGGATCTCAAAGTCTAGCCCGCTGTAGTTGACATCGGGCGGCAGCACGTCGATGCCCATGCGCCGGCATTCGTTGATAAAGTTGACCACCTTTTCGGTCTTGTCGCGCTCCACCAAGAGCAGCGCAGCCATGTATTCGACTGGATAGCGCGCCTTGAGATAGGCGGTCTGCACACAGATGACGGCGTAGTCGGCGGCATGGCTCGGCGTCTTTGGGAATGCCGTTGCGATGACAGCCTTCCACAAAGACCTTTTTGTGCATCTCGATCTCGGATGCTTTTTTCTTGCCGATGGCGCGGCGCACCAGGTCGGCATCGCCCGGCGCATAGCCCGCTAACTGACCTAAAATCTGGATAATCTGTTCCTGGTAGACGCAATTGTGAACAATGACGTTGTTGGCGACGAAGCTATGCAAGCCCTCCACGGTTAGGTCATAGACATGTTCGACCCCAGCAGGCTCGATTGACACGATCTCCTGCCAGTCCACATTCAGCTTACGCTCCGTCTCCGGCATCGACAACGCCGCGGTCAAGCTCTCTACAATATGGGTAGAAATCCGCTCGCGCTGCCGGCCTTTCGGATAAGAATGTTGCCGATCAATACCATACCGGCTCATCAGGCCGCGCGCTGATATCGGAGTCGCCGTTTTGACCTCTTCTAGAAATGCGCTCCGTGCCACAGCCGGCCGGCTGTGGCCTGTGCAGCAGACACGTCTTTTTGCCGTGAGCATGTAAGGTTGTAGCGCCGTGGCAAGAGCGGCCGTATCATATACAGTGACCTGATAGCTCACCTGTTGTGCTGCCTTCCCACCGCGCCGGCGCAGGCAAGATGACGCATAGATAGTCGCTCGAATGCCTAACCGCAGGAGTAGCGTCTGGACATCCTCAGCCAGTTGTCTTGAGATGGTACGATAGTGGCATAACTTGCGCCCGAAATAGCCATCGCAGTCCCACAGCGAGGCCAGAAAATAGGCGATGTCCTCGCGGCCTAACTCAAAGACGAAGGGTGGGATGAACTTCTCATGGCTGCGCAAGCCCCCCGGTCGGCTCCCGGACGGATGCTTCAACCCTAGTTCGCGCATCCACGCCAGCAGGCTTGTCGGCGCATGGTAGTGAGCGCTCAACTCCTCACGCTTGGCAACGCTAATGCGTGTGACACCATGTACCTGAGGCGTAAACACTGGCCGGACGTCAGGGAACGCTTCCAGACAACGCACATATTCATCAAGCAACGCGGGGTCCTTGGATACGAAGTCCACCGCTGCCATGCTGGCAAGGCTGCCATCGGCCAACAAGTAGGCCAGGGTACGCAGCTTGCGCCGGTCAATCGCAACAGCATTTTCTGGGTCAGGTCCCAAGAGAGATAGTGGTGTAGCAATATAGTTGCCGGTAGCCAGTTGGTTGAGCGGCTGCCAGCCGGCCTCAGTCAACAGCCGGTGGTCGCTGGTCACCTTGATCGAGGCGCCGTTGCGCAACGTGACCTGGTAGACCTCCTTATAACCGCTATCGATCCAATGAGTGACGCGCCCAACCGCGGGCCGCCAGCAATCGTCCACGCCCTGGATCTGGAAGTTGTCTAGTTTTCCCACCTGATCCAGCCGGTAACGCCGCCCCGTCCGGGTGTCCATGACCAGCGCATCCCCACTGACGCAGATTCCGTACGTTTCACCCAAGATCGGCTCCAACGCCGGGTGTTTGTATTCGACCTCCTCCTCGCCGTGCATACGTCTGATGAAGCTGGGGATATATTCCAGCGGGCCGGGCCGATAGAGCGAGATGGTCGCCACAATGTGCTCGAAGCTGCTCGGCTGCATCTCGGTCAGCACGCGGCGCATGCCCTGGCCTTCGACCTGGAAGACGCCGCTCACCTCGCCGCTGGAGAGCAGCTTGAAGGCCTCGACCGATTCCTCCCCATCAATGGGGATGCTGTTGAGCGTATATTCGATGCCGTGGCGCTCGCGGATCAGGCGCGTGGCTTCGCGCATCACCGAGAGCGTGCTCAACCCCAGGAAGTCTACTTTCAAGAGGCCGATGGACTCTAGGATGGGGAATTCATACTGCGTGATGGTGCTCGTGATGGTGTTCTTGTTGCCGCGCATCAGCGGCGTGTAGTGGGTCAGTTCGCGGTCGGCGACGATGACGGCGGCGGCATGCACGCTGGAATGGCGCGCCACGCCTTCCACCTGCATCGAGGTATCCAGCAGGTCGCGCGCCCAGCTTTCGCCCTGATAGAGCGCCACCAGGTCGGGGCTGTAGAACTCATGTCCTTCGGTCAAGCAATCTTGAATGGTGACCGGCTTGCCGGGGATGGCTGGGATCAGCTTGGCGATGCGGTCGACCCTAGACAGTTCGATGCCTTTGGCGCGGCCCACATCGCGCACCGCGGCGCGCGCCTTCATGCGGCCAAAGGTGGCGATCTGCGCCACCTGGTCTTCGCCAAACTTTTCGACTGTATAGCGGATCATCTCCTCGCGCTGGTCGTCGGGATAGTCCAGGTCGAAGTCGGGCATGGTGACGCGGCCTGGGTTGAGAAAGCGCTCGAAGATCAGGTTGTTTTTGAGCGGGTCGATGCCGGTGATGCCCACGCAGTAGGCGACCAGCGACCCCGCGCCGGAGCCGCGCACGTTCCACCAGATGTTGCGCGAGCGGGCAAAATCGCACAGGTCGGCGACGATCAAGTAGTAGACGTCGAAGCCCATCTCGTGGATGATGCGCAGTTCGCGCTCTTTGCGCTCTTGCACCACGTCGTCATGGGCGTTGTCGCCGTAGAGCCGCGCCAGCCCTTCCTCGGTCTTGTGGCGCAAATAGCTCTCATAGGTGAAGCCTTCGGGGATGGGCAGGTCGGGCAGGTGGTAGGAGGAGTCCTCCAAGTCCACGTCGCACATCTCCATCACGCGCAGCGTGTTGTCAAAGGCGCTGGCGGGCAGGTCGATGAAAGGCCGGAAGGTGGCCTCCATCTGCTCACGGCTTTTGAGAAAATAGCTGCCGTCGCTCATGCGCATGCGGTTTTCGCTCTGCACTGTGGCGCCGGTCTGCACACAGAGCAGCACGTCATGCGCGCTGCCGTCTTGCTCGCGCACATAATGCACGTCGTTGGTGACGACCAGCCCCAGCCCAAACTTCTCGGCCCAGGGGACTAGCACTTTGTTCACCGGGATCAGTTCGGGGATGCTGTGCTCTTGCAGTTCGATGAAGAAGTTCTCTTTGCCAAAGACCTCGACATACCAACCCAGGCGGTCGTAGGCCTCCTTCTCTTTGCCCTGGTTGAGCAGTTGCGGCACTTCGGCGCCCAGGCAGCCGGTCGTGGCAACCAGCCCCGCGGCGTGGGCGGCCAGGAAGTCATGGTCGAGGCGCGGGCGGTAGTAGTAGCCGTTGAGATGCGAGGCGGAGCAGATCTTGAGCAGGTTGCGATAGCCTTCCATCGTGCGCGCCAAGAGCAGCAGATGGTAGTTCTCACGGTCGAACTGGCT
>QEUY01000582.1 GCA_003577365.1 Chloroflexota bacterium
AGTAGTAGCATACAGAAGGTCATGAATGCTGGACGGGTCAGATATTTGGCAAGAACTAAAATGACAAAGGGCAATGCGGGTATCAGATAACCGGCCTCATGCGGTAAGCGAAAGAACAGTAGTAAGTAAAACCCAATCGCTGTCGTCCAAGCCACTGTATCCCGGCGCACAGAATTCAAGTGGGAAGGAATGCGACTTGAGGATTTCCACTGGATAGCGAGCGATGCGACTGCAATGGCCACAGCGAGGAGACCTGCTGCACCCCAAATTTCAGTTGTAAAAATTCTGACTACAGCCGCTATTGGAGGGTAACCGGAGGCGTAAAATGTCAGGAATTCCCGCCCATAGCTCATCGCGACAGGCACATAGAATGCTGCGCCGAAAATGCAGGCACTGGAGAAAAACAGCAATAGGCGCCGAAGATTCATATCCCGTTCTGAGCGGGTAAGTAGAATTCCCAGGGGTATTACAAGCAGTACTGAGGTAATCCTTGAGCCAATTGCTAGCCCTAAAAGCAACCCTGCAACAAGTGGCCGGTCAGTATAGACAAAATATAGACTTGCCAAGGAGAAAGCCATTGCCCATATATAGTCCATGGAGGTCGTGCTATTGATGTAGACAACCGGAATGGAAGCTAAAGCAAGACTGGCGATGAACCAGTGCTGTACTCTCAGGAAGCGTAGGGTCAGGGCGAAGAAACCTATGCCTATGGCGCTCAGCAATGCTGTCACTGTGTTAAAGGCTATCGGGCCGCTCTGCCACAGTAACGAGTAGAAGAACTCCACTACCGGATAGCCAGGAAGGCGAGATGCCGAATAGTGCCCTGTGAGCGCGATGGAGCGCGCTGCCAGTGCCATGGCCCATGCATCCCAATCGGTGCCATAGCCTGCGTTCAAGAATGGAATACGGGAAAGGTACACGAGACTTACAATGATCGAGAACTGCACTGCACCAAGGATGCTAGGTCTGCCTGCGGCCCATTCTTGCCATAAGCCCCATTGATACGTCAGGCTTTGACGTTTCGCTGCACTGTCTGCGCTTCTCATGGTCCAATTGCTCACAACAGGCTCTTTTTAGTCAGCTTTGATGTAGCAGAGTTGCCCTAGCTTGCCTGCATGACTCGCGCTCAGGCTTGGATGGTGCGCGGGTCTGAGCGCATGGGCGCTGCCTTGCCAGAGAGGGTGGAGTCGATCCCCACCCGCCGCCGCACCAGGAAGACCAGGAGCACGTTCCACAGGCTGAGGCTGACCGCCGTCGCCAGCGCCGCGCCCTCCAGCCCCCAAACGTGGATCAGCGGCGGGGCCAGCAGCAGGTTGAGCGCCGTGCTCAGCCCGATCGCCTTGGCCGCATCGCCCTCATGTCCCGTCATGGTCAAGATGATGACCACCGGCCCCGCCAGCACATCACACAGATGGCCGGCGAGCAGAATGCTCAGCGCCGGGCGCGCCCCGGCGAACTCCGGCCCAAAGAGCCGCAGAAACTGGCCGCCAAAGATCAGCAGCCCGATCACCAGGGTCAACGCCAGCAGCGCCATCACCCGCGCCCCCTGGCGGACGATCTCTTGCAGCGCGGCGCGGTCGCCCAGGGCGTAGAGCCGGGCGATGCGCGGCTGCAAGGCCAGCTCGGTCGGCACCAACACAAACGAGAGGATTTCCGCGCCGCGCGCCGCCACGTTGTAGAGCGCCACCGATTCCACGCCCGCCATCGCGCCCAGCAGGAGGATCACGGCGCGGCTGTTGACCATGACCAGGGCGCTGATCGAAAGCAGCGGCAGCGCGCTGCGCAGCCACGCCCGCCCCGTATAGACGGCGGCTGTCGGCGCGGGAAGCTGGGGAAAACAGCGCACGGCCAGCCATACGGCGATGCCCAGCGCGCCCAGCGTGGCCGTCCCATTCGCCGCCATCGCCCAAGGCGCGCTCAGCCCTGCGGGCAGGCCGAGCCACAGCCCGCCCACGATGACGAGCAGCAGCAGCGGCTGGATCAGCGATTCGGGCAGTTGCGACAAGATCACATGCCCAAAGCCGCGCAACACCGATTGTTGCAGCCGCAGCAGCGTGGTCAGCGGCAGCAAGAGCAGGGCGAGCGCCAGCGCCAGCAGGGTTGCCTGATCCGATGCGCCGCGCCACAGCCAGGCTGCCAACGCGCCGAACAGGGCCAGACCGAGCGAGGCTGCCAGCGTAGTGCCGTGCGCCCAGATCAGCAGCCCCTTGACCCGCCCCCAGTCGGCTTGCGCCTGATAGGCGGCCATGCTGCGTGTGACCAACTGGCCCAGCCCCAGCGACGCCAAGAGGCCCAGCAGCCCGCTCCAGGTCAGCGCATAGGTATACGCGCCGTAGCCCGCGGCCCCCAGCAGCCGCGCCAGGGCGACGCTGGCGACAAAGAACAGCCCCGTGACCGCCACCTTGAGTACAAAGCCACCCGCCGTGTGGCTGAGGAAGTGGCCGCGCGCCTGCGTCGCCGGCAGCCTGGCCCAGCCGCGGCCAGAGGCTATCGGCCAGCGCACTGCGTGTCCTCACACACGATCTGGCGGAAAATATCCACAAAGGCATCCTTGCTAAACGGGTAGAAGCGGGGTGATTCCACAAAGGCGCGCGCACTGTCGCGATAGCGTTTGATCTCCCGCACCGTGAGCGAACGCAAGAACGAGGACAAGTCGGCATAGGTGGCGAAGTGGCGCATGTCGATAAAGCTGTCGCGCGGCACATGCTTTTCGATGTCCGGCGCACCCCAGTAGATCGGCACGGTCCCGGCGAAGAAACAGTCAAACAGCTTTTCTGTGATCCAGCCCTTCAGCACCATGTTTTCAAAGCAGAGCGCAAAGGTATAGCGGCTCAGCGTCTCCGATTTCGACTCGGCTCTGCCCCGATAGACCGACCGCGCCGCCTCCAGCAGCGGGTCGGGCCGGAACCGCTGCCAATGGCCGCGCAGTTGGCGCTCCCACTTACGCAGCGTATACGGGATCCAGGTGCGGCCCAGCCGGTGGGCAGGCTGCTCCCACTCGCGGCCATAGAGATCGATCTCGTCTGTGCGGCTGAAGTGCGCCACAGCGCGCAGCCGTTCGGTATACAGCTCTTGCCAATAGAGCTGCGGCAGCTTGTTGGAGTTGATCATCACCAGGAAACTGCGGTTCTCACGCCGCCAAAGCTGCTCATGCACACAGTCAAATGACTGCGGCCAGCAAAATGGCCGCAGCGCCAAGCGTCTGCCGGTAAACCGCTCTAGCGATGCGCCGTCGCTCCACGAGTAGAGCCGCTTAAAATAGGGTTGGGCGCGGCCCATGGCGCGGTACATCGCCGGGTCGACGATCGGGCACTCCATGGCAAAGAAGGCGCTCAGCGTCACGTCGGTGCGCTGCGCCAGCCGCCGATAGCTGCCCAGCCGCCCCATCGAGACATAGACCTTGGCCGGGCCGCCGGACCTTGGCCGGGCCGCCGGGCGTCCCCGGCATCAAGTCCGCCGTGTGAACGGGGATGCCCTGCCGCGCCAGCGCCGCCCGCAGATGCACATAGGGGGCCAGCAGTTGGTCGCCCGCGTATTTGGCCTGCTCGCCGTCGAAGAGCCGGTCGCCCAGGAAGTGATGCGAGGGCGGATCGATGTACAACGCCGTCTGCGCTTGGTTCATGCCGCAATCCCTCGATAGCCTGTATAGGGGAGCATACGCGCCAGCGGAACCTGCGCGCCGAGACGGAGCGCCGCCGCCATCAGCGCGCGCAGCAGGCAGACCGCCAGCTTGCGCCGCTGC
>QEUY01000583.1 GCA_003577365.1 Chloroflexota bacterium
AGCGCGATCGCCAGCGCCGCCACCGTGCCGGTGGAGATAAACAGGCTGTTCATCACCAGCGTGTTGCGCGTGATGCGCCAGGCATTGTCCGTACCGAAGAGGAAGCGGAAGTTGTCAAACCCCACCCAGGCGCTGCCCAAAATGCCGTCGGCAAAGCGATAGTCCTTGAAGGCGATCACCAGGCCGACCATCGGCAGATAGGCGAACACCAGCAGCATCAAGAGGCCGGGCAGCGCCATCAGCGTCAACGTGGCGTTGGTCTGAAAGTTGCGCTGCCCGCCGAAGACGCGCATGCGCAGCCGTGACCAGCGACCCATCTGAGGGCGGCCCGCCTGGGGGGTGTCTCCTCTGGGGGCCAAGAGTTCCGTACCGTGCGACATGGCCTCTCCTCGCGCTCGTTCGCTATCTCCCGCCGCAGCCTAGTCTTGGCCTGTGGCGGTCAGATGCTTTAGTTCCTTTTCCACATGCTGCAAGTGTTGCAGCATGGCGGCGCGGGCCGCGGCGGGGTCGCGCTGTTTGAGCGCGGCGGCGATGGCGATGTGGTCTTGCACCGACTGGCGCGTGACGCCGGGCAGCGCCACCGTGCGCCGCCGGCTCACCTTGCCCAGTTGGGTCAGGCTTGCCATAAACCGTTCGAGGATCGTGTTGCGCGCCGCCTTGGCGATCAGTTCGTGCATCTCCAAGTCGGCTTCGGCAAAGGCGGCGTGGTCGTCCACCAGTTCGATCGACCGGCTGATGCAGGCTTCGAGGCTGGCGATCTCCTCGTCGGTGATGCGCTCGGCGGCCATCGCCACGATCCCCGGCTCCAAGATGCGCCGCGCCTCGAACAACTGCAAAAAGGTGGCGTCGGTCAGCGCAAAGACAAAGTCCAGATGCTCCATCAGCAGTTCCGGCTCCAGCGAGGTGACATAGGTCCCGTCGCCCTGGCGGATCTCGATGATATTCATGATCGCCAAGGCGCGCAACGCCTCGCGCAGCGAAGGCCGGCTGACCTGCATCATCGCCGCCAATTCGCGCTCCGGTGGGAGTTTGTCGCCGGGGCGCAGTTCGCGCTCGCGGATCAGCGAGAGCAAATTGGCGACAATGTCTTCGGAGATCGAGCTTTTCTTAAACGTGCCAAACAGCGAGTCTGCAGCCGGTGATTTCATGCGCGCGTTTGCTGCTCCTTACGGTCTGCCGTGTGCAAACGCCATAGGTTTGCCCGCCGCACACAGCTCTATATCGTTCATCATAATAGATACATCACGACCGTAGCGGCGGTATCGACGCCATTCATGCTTGATCTCGCAAGTAGGGGCCGCCCCCTGTGGCGGCCCGCACCGTCACACATGCGGACAGGCACGTATGCGGACAGGTACGGGGGCCTGTCCCTACAATGGATACAATGGATGAGACAAAGCATTATGGCGCGCCGTCTGCTGCTCCGGGCCGGCGGTACTATACCGCCGCTACGAATGGGCATCTGTCGGTTATTTTGTGAGTCTCCTACCTAAATAGACGGCAGCGGGGCCTTGGGGTCCACCGCGCCACGCGCCCGCAGATCGGCCCAGAACGCCGGGGGGATGTCGGCGTGCAGCGCGGCCACATTCCGGCGCACTTCGTCGACGCTCGCCATGCCGATCACCAGCGTGGCGACCGCCGGGTGCGCCTTGGCAAAGTGCATGGCCGCGGCGTTGAGCGCCACCCCATGCGCGGCGCAGTCGGCCTCGAGCGCCGCCGTGCGCTGCAGGACCTCCGGCGACGCGGCGCGGTAGTTGTGCTTGGCGTCCGCCACCGCACCGGTTGCCAGGATACCCGTGTTAAAGACCCCGCCCAGCAGAATCCCGATCCCCTGGGCGTGACAGAGGTCCAGAAAGTCGAGCGAACCCTGCTCCAGCAGCGTATAGCGCCCGGCCAGCAGAAAGCAGTCAAAGCCGCCGCCGCGCGCGAACTGCGCCAATGCCTGCCACTGGTTCATCCCCGCGCCGACGGCGCGGATCACCCCTTGCTCGCGCAGCTCGACCAAGGCGGGCAGCGCCTGCGCCAACGCCTGGGCCTGGTGGTTGTCCGGGTCGTGGATGTGCAGGATATCCACGCGGTCGGTCTGCAAACGCTGCAGGCTGCCTTCCAAACTGCGCAGCACGCCGTCGCGGCTGTAGTCAAAGCCTGTGCCGCCTTCCGCATTCAACACGCGCCCCACCTTGGTCGAGATCAGGTAGCGTTCGCGCGGCACGCCGGCCAAGGCCCGCCCGACCAGCGTTTCAGCCCGCCCTGCGCCATAGAGCGGCGCGGTGTCAAAGAGCGTGACCCCCTGCGCCAGCGCCGCGCGGATGACCTCGACCGCGGCCTCGTCGTCGATCTTCTGATACAGACCGGCCACCGGCGCGCTGCCAAACCCCAGAATGGGGACGGGAATCCCCGATTTGCCCAGTGCGGTTGTGGGTACCATCGGCGGCGTGCTCAGTTCTCCAGTTGTTTCAGGTTGATGCGGTGATGCGCCACCAGGTCGCGGAAGAGGCCGACCGTCTCGTCGATGGCCGCGCCCAAGGGCGTGTGCGGCACTTTGCCCAAAATCCCCTGCAGCCCGCTGTCGTCCAGGTCAAAGGGGAAGGGCAAGGGATTGCCGGCGGCGTAGGTTAGCTCAGCCTGCGGATAGCCCGCCTGGACGCGCGCCACAAAGTCGCTCACCTCCAAGATATCGTTGCGCAGATTGCAGACCGCCGCGCCCGCATAGCCTGAGCGCGCACACTCGATAAAGATGCGCGCCACGTCGTCGGCATATTGCAGCCCCACCGGCCCGCCAAAGCGGATGGCATAGGGCCGGCCCGCGGCCACGGCCAACAGCGCCTTGGCGATGTCCGAGGTCATGCCCTGGTCGCGGCCCACGCCATACACAATATAGGGGCGCAGACCGATGCTGGGGATCTGCCAATCCTGCCAATAGATGCGCGCCGTGCCCTCGTTGGCCTGCTTATAGACGCCGTACAGCGTCTCCGGGTGCAGCGGCACGTCGTCCTTGACCGGGCGCTCCGGGTAGAGATCGGCGGGACCCAGTACGGCCAGCGAACTGGCATAGGCCAGCCCCTTGACCTGGCCCCAGTGGGCGCGCGCCGCCTCGAAGATATTCACCGTGCCCACTACGTTGACCGCCGCGCCCAGCGATGGGTTGGCCTTGCAGAACGGCACTTGCAGACCGGCCAGATGCACGATATGGGTGATGCCATGTTCCGCCACCACCCCCTTGACGGCATTGAGGTCGGTCACGTCCAGCTTGACAAAGGTGATCTGCGCCAGTTCATCGGGCGCAAGCAGCAGCCCTGGGCGCACCGCGTCGGTCGCCAGGTCGGTCGCCACCACGCGCGTCCCCTCACGTACCAGGTTGCGCAGCGCCCAGGCCCCAATGCAGCCCATCGAGCCGGTCAGCATGAAGGTCTCT
>QEUY01000584.1 GCA_003577365.1 Chloroflexota bacterium
TCGCGGCTGTGATAGACGCCGCCGGTCGGGCCATAGCGGGCGACAAACTGGGCAGGCGGCGCGCCGGCATGGGTGCGCGTGCTGCTGTAGTGGATCGTGCCATTCGTCTCTTGCAGGCGCATGGCGGCGCGGTAATAGGGCAGGCGAAAGCCCAGCCGCGCCCCGGCCACCGCCAGCGGGTTGGCCGCATCCAGGCTGAAGAAATAGACGCCCGGTTTGGGGTCGCCGGGGTTGGGGCCGCGCACATAGGTGCGAACGTTGAGTTCCGGAAAGGCGGAAAGCCAGGGGAGCGCGGGCACATAGCGCAGGCGCACATGGCTCATGCGAAAGGGGATAACCCCCACCCAACCCACGCCGTCAAAGGTGTCGATCTCCAAGGGCAGCGGCACCAAGGCGCGCAGCGTCTCCACCGCGATGGGCCAGTGGGCAAAGAGCAGGTCATGCCAGGTCTGGCGCATGACCCAAGGCTGGCTGGGCAGCGGCCAAGGCCGGTGTGTTGTCTCCGCCAGGATCGTCCTCAGGATCATGTTGCTCATGCGAATGCGGCTCCAATATGCAGCAGTCCCAACAGCGCAAAACCGGCCAGGACCCACCAGTCGCCGGCGCGCCGGCCCAGATAAAGCTGGCCGACGGCGCGGATCAACCAGAACCCCGCGATCCAGAGCGCCAGCGGCAGCGCATAGGGCTGCCCCAGCCAGCGTGGGGCGAGCAGATCGACCAGGCCGATCCCGGTCAGCGTGTAGCTGGCGGCGTGGTTCATCACCCAGGTGATGCCATAGACATCGCTGCGTTGGGTAGCATAGCGCAGCGGTCCCAGCCGCATCGGGCGCAGCGCCGCGCCTTGACGCGGGATCGCAGCCGCAAAATCCCAGAGCAACGGGAAAAAGAAGTGGACCACGCCCAAAGTCATCGTAAAGAGACCGGCAAGCGATAGACCAAGAATGAGGAGAGATGGCGACATGGGCATTGATATGGGCATTGACATGGATGTATGCAGGTGCGCCAAGCATGAGCTCTTCCCAGCACCCGGTGTATACAGCCCCATTGTAACACACGCGGCGAGACCGCAGACACGAAATTTGTGAGAGCATTCACAACGTTGACAGCCAAAGATCGCAGCGCGACAATCGGGCATTGCGTGGACGCTGGCATGTCTGATACCAGCGTGATGTTGATGATCTTTCTAAAAGGAGAGATTTCAATGGCCGGTGTATCGTGGCACGTTCGTGGTGACTATTTTGAAAGCTGCAACTGCGATTTTCTCTGCCCGTGCATTGCGTCCAACCTAGGCGCAAAACCAACCTATGAATCCTGTGACGCCGCACTGGCCTTTCACATCGACGAGGGTCATTACGGCGACACGGCATTGAATGGGTTGAATTTCGCCGTCTTCATGCATTCCCCCGGAGCGATGGGCGAGGGCAACATCACCGTCGGCATTGTCACCGACGCCCGCGCAACGCCCGAACAGCAGCAGGCGCTGGTCGGCATTGCCTCTGGACAGGCCGGCGGCCCCATGGCGGCCTTGGCGCCGCTGGTCGGTTCGGTCGCCGGAGTAGAGGCTAAACCGATCGAATTTCATCGCCACGGGCTACAGTACTCGGTCTCGATTCCAGACATGCTGGAGCAAGCTGTCGAAGGGGTCGCCGGCGCCAATCCGAGCGAACCGCTGTACGTCGACAACACGATCCATCCGGCGAATCCGCGGCTGGCGCTAGCCAAGGCGACGCGCACCCACATGCACGCCTTTGGGCTCGACTACGACAGCCACAACGGCCAAAACAACGGCCATTTTGCGCCCTTTAACTGGCGCAACTAAGCCTTTGCCAGCCGCTGCCTTTTCGCCGGTATAGCAGTTGCGGCGGCTGGCCAATCTCTGGCCGGCGCCGATCCCTACGCTTCCGGAGCATCCTATGCTTGAGAACGTCCTCAAACGTGACCGAGATGTGGTGCTTGCGGGGTTGATTGCGATCACGTTGCTGGCCTGGGTCTATCTGGTCTTCCTGGCGCAACCAATGGGTTCGATGAACTCCATGAGCCTGGGCCAGGCAGGAACGGCGCAGATGGGCGCAGACCCGATGGCAATGGCGCGCCCGCAAATGTCAATGTGGAGCACGACCGAGTTCTTGTTGACGCTGGCGATGTGGTCGGTGATGATGGTGGCGATGATGACGCCGTCGGCTGCGCCCATGATCCTCCTCTATGCCTCGATTGAGCGCAAACGGCAAAACCAACAGTCGCCTCTGGGCCGGACAGGTCTGTTTGTAGCGGGATATATCGTAGTGTGGGTGCTGTTCAGCCTGGCAGCAACCGCTATCCAAGCCCTTCTACACCAGGCTGCGCTGCTCTCCCCGGCAGCGGACGCGACCAGCACAGCCTTGGGTGGCCTGCTGCTGATCGTGGCAGGTCTATTTCAGTTTTCGCCGCTCAAGTACCGCTGCCTGCACCACTGCCGTTCGCCCCTGGCCTTCTTGCTGGGCGAGTGGCGGGCTGGTCCCGGCGGCGCCTGGTGGATGGGCCTGCGCCACGGGGCCTACTGTCTGGGTTGCTGTTGGGCGCTGATGCTGCTGCTCTTTGTCGCAGGCGTGATGAACCTACTTTGGGTCGCAGCTCTGGCCGCGCTGATCCTGCTCGAAAAGATCGCGCCGGCGGGGCTGATCCTGGGTCGGGTGGCCGGCGTCGGTTTCCTGCTCTGGGGAGGATGGCTCTTGATCGAACCACTGCTTGGGATGGCATAGCCGTTGCACAGGTTACATGCATCAAAAATCCTGCAACCTTTCGCGACATGATGCGTACTGTTGAATACATGACCAATAGACCGAGCGCAAACTGGAACCGTTCGACTGTGATGCTTGGGTCTTCGCACCATGTTGAGGAGGTACGATCTATGGAAAAGGTTGCAGAGAGCGTCCCGCTGACGGTTGAGTCGATGCCAAACGAGACCGTGCAGGGGCCGCGTGTCGCGGACAGCGCGCAGCCGTCGGCTCCGGCCCGGCGCATGCTCTTCCGCCACCCTGTGCACCGGGTGCTGGGCGGCGTCTGTGGCGGCCTGGCCGACTATTTTGGCTGGGACCCGGCGCTGGTTCGCATCCTGTGGGTCGTGGCGACGCTCGCCACGGCCATGGGGGGCGGCATCCTCGCCTATCTGGCCCTGTGGATGCTGTTGCCGGTGGGCACGGCGGAGGGTGGACAGGAGCGCCCGGCCGCGCTGGAGCTGAACGAGCGCAACCTGAGCCGCGCCGCGATGCTGTTGATGAGCCTGGGCGGGCTGTGGCTGCTGGCCAACGTGGGCATTCTGCCCTGGCTATGGGACAGCTTCTGGCGCGTGATGGGCATTGTCTTCTGGCCGGCCCTACTGATCGGCGCAGGCTATCTGCTGCTGCGCTACACGGGCAAGGCGGAG
>QEUY01000585.1 GCA_003577365.1 Chloroflexota bacterium
GGGCTGACGGCGATGGTCGCCGGGCTGCTCATCAACGAGGGGCTGCGCCTGCCCATGTTCGGGGTGATCGTCTACCCGTCGACCTGGCTGATTCTGGTCAGTGTGCTCGTCGTGGGCGCCGTCATGGGCGCGATCAGCGGGCTGATCATCACGCGTTTCACCGTCGCGCCCTTCATCGCCACGCTGGGCATGCTCTATGTGGCGCGCGGGCTGGCGCTGCTCTCCAACGACGGCTACACCTTTGCCAACTTAGTGGGGCGGCCTGAGTTCAACAACACGGGTTTCCCCGAGTTGGGCGCAGGCTCGTTTCTGCAGATCAACTGGTCGATCTGGATCATGCTGGTGCTGGCGGTTGTGGCAGCCTTTGTGGCGCAGCGCACGCCCTTTGGCCGGCGCGTCTACGCCATCGGCGGCAACGAGCGCGCCGCCGAGCTGTCGGGCGTCAAAGTCAAGCGCGTCAAGACGCTGGTCTATATGATCAGCGGCTCCTGCTCGGCCACGGTCGGGCTGATCATCGCCTCGCAGCTCGTCGCCGCCCACCCCGCCACAGGCCAGGCGTTCGAATTGAACGCCATCGCGGCGGTGGTGCTGGGCGGCGCCTCGCTTTCAGGGGGGCGCGGCGGCATCGGCGGCACGATCATCGGCGCATTCGTCATCGGCATTTTGGGCGACGGGCTGATCATGATCGGCGTGTCGTCCTTCTGGCAGCAGGTGATCAAAGGCATCGTGATTGTCCTCGCCGTGATCATCGACCAGGTACAGGCGCGCCTGCAGGAGCGCATCGCCCTGCAAAAGCAGCGTGACCTGGGTGTCGAACCGCAGGCGCGACCTGCGTAGCCGGGCGACTGGATGTCTTCCGGCACATCCGCTACAACTCGTGGTGCAGATCGACCCTATCGCAAAGGAGGTGGTCCATCCCATCCCGAAACAGTTCGCTGGCGGAATGCCAGCCGATGGCCGTCTATCGATCAACTCACATTCTCAAGAGGGAAAGAGAGCCATGAAGCGCACGATATTCGCCGTTCTATCGCTGACGATGGTGCTGGCGCTCTTCGCCGGCTGCGCTGCACCGGCTGCGCCCGCTGCACCTGCCGAGCAAGCCGCCACCGAAGCCCCGGCCCCCGCGGCCGCCGCCACCGAAGCTCCTGCTGAGGAAGCTGCGGCCACCGAAGCCCCGGCTGCTGAAGGAGCCGCAGCCGGCAGCCAACTGATTTGCGTCATCGTCCCACCTGTCGAGAACCCCTTCTTCGGCGCGATGCAGGAGATCGCCGCGGCCAAAGCCGAGGAACTGGGCTACGAGACGTTGAAGCTCGTCCATGACGACGATGCCAACAAACAGATGGAACTCTTCGAGACCTGCATCGCCCGCGGCGCTGCCGCCGTCATCCTCGACAACGCCGGCGCAGACGCCTCCATCGCCGCCGTGCAGAAGGCCAAGGACGCCGGCATCCCCAGCTTCCTGGTCGACCGCGAGATCAGCCAGGAAGGCGTGGCCGTCGCTCAGATCGTCTCCAACAACTACCAGGGCGCGACCCTGCTCGCCGAGTACTTTGTAGAGCTGATGGGCGAGGCAGGCCAGTATGTCGAGTTGACCGGACGCGACACCGACACCAACGCGCACGTCCGCTCGCAGGGCTACCACGACGTGCTCGACGAATACCCCGATCTAGAGATAGTGGCCCAACAGACCGCCAACTGGAGCCAGACCGAGGCATACGGCGTCATGGAAACCATTCTCCAGGCCAACCCGGATATCAAGGGTGTTATCTCCGGCAACGACACCATGGCGCTGGGCGCACAGGCGGCGCTGCTGGCCGCGGGCCGTGACGACATCATCGTCGTAGGCTTCGACGGCAGCGACGACGCCATCCAGTCGATCCTGAAGGGCGAACTCAAGGCCACCGCGCTCCAGCCTGTAGCCGAGATGGCCAACCAGGCCGCCATTCAGGCTGACCAGTACATCAAGACCGGCAGCACCGACAAGCCGGAGAAACAGTCGATCGACATGGTGCTGCTGACGCCGGAGAACGCCTGCCAGTACAAGACCTTTGCCCCCACCGGCTCGACCGAGCCGTGCGAGGTGCAGCAGTAGTCGTATCGCAGCCACGGCACGGCCCGTGGCTGCTTTTCCTTTGCGGCTGATCCGGCAGAGAGAGATAACTCTCTCTGCCACGGCCTACCCTGTCCTAGCAGGAGGATTTTATGCCACGTGCTACCCTGGGCGTGATCTTCGGCAACCGCGACTTCTTCCCCGACCAGTTGGTCACCGAAGCGCGCGCCGATATCCAAACGCTCTTTGGTCCACTAGACATCGCCGCCGTCATGCTCGACGACACCGCCACCAAGCTGGGCGGCGTGGAAACGTGGGACGACGCTAAACGCTGCGCCGAGCTGTTCCGCCGCCACGCCGAGACCATCGACGGCATCCTGGTCTGCCTGCCCAACTTCGGCGACGAGAAGGGGGTGGCCGACACCATCAAGCTGTCGGGGCTGCGGGTCCCCATCTTGGTCCAGGCCTATCCCGATGACCTGGACCGGCTGCAGGTGGAACGGCGGCGCGATGCCTTTTGCGGCAAAATCTCGGTCTGCAACAACCTGCGCCAATACGGCTATCCCTTCACACTGACCGAAGCGCATACCGTCCACCCGCTCGGCCCTGCCTTCCGCCAAGACCTAGAACGCTTTCTGGGCGTCTGCCGCATGGTCAACGGGCTGCGCACGGCGCGCCTGGGCGCGGTGGGCGCGCGGCCCGGCGCGTTCAAAACGGTGCGCTACAGCGAAAAGCTGTTGGAAGCCCACGGCATGAGCGTGGAGACGCTGGACCTCTCCGAGGTGCTGGGCTGGGTGGCGCGCCTGGGCGACGAGGACGCGGGCGTGCAGCGCAAGCTGGCCGACATCAAAAGCTATGCCGACTATGGAAATGTGCCGCCGCCCTCGCTGGTCAAGATGGCAAAGCTGGGCGTGGTGATCGAAAAGTGGATGGACGCCAACGGGCTGCACGCCACGGCCATCCAATGCTGGACCTCGCTGCAGCGCAACTTTGGCGTCAACGTCTGCACGCTGATGAGCATCATGAGCGAACGGCTGATGCCCTCGGCCTGCGAAGTCGATATCACCGGCGTGGTCTCGATGTATGCCCAGCAGTTGGCGTCGGGCACGCCCAGCGCCTTGGTAGACTGGAACAACAACTACGCCAACGACCCCAACAAATGTGTCTTCTTCCACTGCGGCAACTGGGCCAAGAGCTTTATCCCCGATGCCGCCATCGCCACCGCCCCGATCTTGGGCACAACGCTGGGCGAGGAGAACACCTATGGCGCGATGGCAGGCCGCACCCCCGCCGGGCCGGTCACCTTTGCCCGCGTCAGCACCGACGATGTGCATGGGGCGATCCGCAC
>QEUY01000586.1 GCA_003577365.1 Chloroflexota bacterium
ATGCGGCTGGTGATCGAACTGACACGCAACGTAGACCCCAAAGACGTGCTCGCCGATCTCTTTAAGCAGACGCCGCTGCAACAGACCTTTGGCATGCAGATGCTGGCCCTGGTGGACGGCGAACCGCGCACGCTGAGCCTGAAACGGACGCTGCATCTCTTTATCCAGCACCGGCAGGAGATCATTCGCCGCCGTTCGGAGTTTGATCTCAAGCGCGCGCGTGAGCGCGCCCATATTCTGGAAGGGCTGCTGCGCGCCCTGGATATTCTCGACCAGGTGATCGACACGATCCGCCGCAGCCAGAGCGCCGAGACAGCACGCACCAACCTGGTGCGCGCCTTTGGCTTTAGCGAGATCCAGGCCCAGGCGATCTTGGATATGCAACTGCGCCGGCTGGCCGCACTGGAACGGCGCAAGCTCCAAGATGAATACAAGGAGTTACAGAAGCAGATCGCCTATCTGGAGGATCTGCTGGCGCATCCGGCCAAAATCCTGGCGGTGATCAAGACCGACCTGTTGGCGATCAAAGAGCAATATGCCGACCCGCGGCGCACGCAGATCGTCGACCGCACCAAGGGCACACTGACCACCACCGACCTGCTGCCCGACCAAGAGGTCTGGGTGACGGTGGGGGCCAACGGCGAGGTGCGCCGCCAAGACGCCACCCGCCTCAGCGCCACGACGCTGCGCCAGATCGGCAAGGAGAGCGGCGTCGAGGTGCTCACCGCCAACACGCGTGACTTCCTCTATCTGTTTGCGCGCGAAGGGCGCTGCCGCCGCGTGGCGGTGCATGAGCTGCCCCAAGCCGGCGACGCCAAGCATCTGGCCGAATTGACCGAATATACGCGCCGCGACGAGGTGACCGCGGCGCTGGCGCTGCCGCGCGGCGAGGCAGGCACGGCGCAGGGCTATCTCTTCCTGGTGACCGAGCAGGGTATGGTCAAGCGTGTGACACTGGCCGACTTCATGGCAGCCTCCGCCACCGACCCGCAGGTGATCAACGTGGATGAGGAGGATCGGCTGCGCTGGGTGCTGCAGACCAGCGGCGACCAGGAGATCATCCTGGTGACGGCGGCAGGGGTGGCGATCCGCTTCCGCGAGGAGGATGTGCGCAGCATGGGGCTGGCCGCCGGCGGCGTGGGCGGGATCAAACTCAAGCGCGGCGACCAGTTGATCTATGCCGCGCTGGTGGACAGCCAGGGCGAACTGCTGACGATGACGGCCCAGGGCTATGCCAAGCGCACGCCCTTGGAGCAGTATCCCACGCAAGGGCGCAACGGCGGCGGGGTGGTGACCCACAAACCGACGCCGCGCACAGGCCCGGTGAGCGGCGCGCTGCTGCTGCCGGCAGAGACGCCGGAGGCGATCATCGTGCTGCCGCGCAAGGGCGCGGTGCAGGTAATGGCGACGGCGGAGATCCCCAGCATGGGCCGCGGGGTGCAGGGCAAGCAGGTCGTGCAGTTGGGCGACGGCAATGCCGTGGCGGCGCTGAAGCTCGTGCGCGACGCGGCGCAGGTGCGTATGGAATCAGCCACACCGGTGGTCACGCTGCCTGCGGCGTCGCCTGTCTCCACGAATGGAAAGTCGTCGGACGCCCATCCCGCCGCGGGCAACGGCAGCACGGCCGATGGCCGCGGCAGGATGGGCAGCGCCGGCAAGGGCAAGGCCGCGCCGGATCAACCGGCGGATCGAGCCAAGGATGGCAAACCGGCGCTGCGCAGCCGCGAGGCGATTCAGCCGCGGCCTGCCCGCCACGCCGCGCCCGGCAAAGTGCAGCAAGTCGCGCTCATGGAGCCGGCCCCGGAAAAGCCTGGCGCAGAGAAGTCTTCACCGCGCCGGGAGAACGCCAGCGATGGCGACGGCGCTGCCGTGACCCGCCCCCAGCGGCGCACGCAGGCGCGCCAAACCATCCAGCCGGCAGAGGACGCGCCCGGACGTGCCAAGCGCAGGGGCGCGGCGGACGCAGAGACGGCGCAGGCCCCGATTAAAACCAAACGGGAGACGAAGCCGGAGGCGGCGAGCAAGCCGGCTCGGAAGAAGGCAGAGGTGGGAGAGGCGGCAGAGGCGAAACCGGCCTCCGCCGGCGCTAAAACGCGCGGCGGCAACGCAGGCCAACAGGGGAAGACCCAGGCCAAAGGGGCCAAGCCACCCAAGCAGACATCCGAGTCCGGCGCTAAGGCCGATGTGAAGGCTGAGGCGAAGAACGGTGCGAAGAACGGCAAGACACCCACACAGCCCTCGCTGCTGCCCCCGGAGCCGCCTGCCAAGAAGACCCCGGCCAAGCTTGCCGCCGTGACCAGCGTCAAACGCCCCAGGCGATAGACAGTTCCTGTATCCAATCAAGAGACCGGCACATTGCGCGTGCCGGTCTTTCAATTCCTGCTCATACTCCGGATAGCGGTCAAATGTACCAGACCAGCGGCTGCGTCTGTTCCAGCCAAATGGCGGCCCGCTGCTGCTCTAGGATGATACGCGCCAGCATCCAGGTAAGCCCCAGGAGATTTTGGCCGTGGAAGTCCGGGCCGCGGCCCCAGACTGCATCTTGATAGCTGTCTTCGACGAGAACTGCTCCCGCCGTCTGAGTGAGTAACGCAGCGACTGCCGGATGGGCTAGAGCCGTAGCGAGCAGCGCGCGCAACATGGCAATTTGCTTGATCTCCTCCCAGTCCGGGCGGGGGGCATATACACGGCCTATGACTTTGGCATCACGGGGGCGTGGCGCAGCCCGCACTTCGCCCACCCAGGCGGCGTTGACGCCGATATATTTGGCAGCCTGGTAAGCATGTTCGACGCTTTGCCATGGAAGCCCATCGAGGTCGAACCCGGTACGCGCTGCGTTGGTGTCTGCATGGGTGTGCACAGCCCAGCCGGAAAAGGCACGATATACCTCTTGCCGCCGTTCACTAGGGTTTAAGAAGAGCACGACCGGAGGATTGAATTCGTGTTGGTGCGGCCTTTTACGCAGGGCATAGAACGGATCCGGTGGCGACCCGAAGAGAGGGGCAGCCTGGCGCAGTGTGTTGAGCGCGACCAGATTCGCCGTTTGGAGTGTGGCATAGCCAAATTCGTCGTACCACTGCCGGCGAATGGCGACCACCGTCGGAGAGATTGTATCCATCTCAGACCTAGACCGTCAGCGGGACCTCATCGCGGGTCTCCGGCCAGCAGTTGACGTGAAAGTTCTGCCGGAGATCGTAGCCGGCGGCGAACAAGAGATCGTTGGGCGCAGCCGGACCGGTCAGGTGCGTAAATCCGCTGCGAGTCTCAGCTCCCAGCGGCTCCCAGACGCCCAGGAAGTAGGGCACGGCTAGATTCGTGGTGATCGGCACCAGGTGCGGCTCCAGCCCGCGGATGGTGGTGTGAAAATAGTGGTCGCCGCGGCGCAGGATGCG
>QEUY01000587.1 GCA_003577365.1 Chloroflexota bacterium
GCGGATCGTGGGCGCTATGCCGTGCGCGTCACAATCACGCGCATCACGGCGTAGTCTTGGCTGCCAAAGCGGTATTTATACTCCTCATCCCCCTGCATAAAGTCAAAGACCTCGCAGCCCACCGCAATCGCATACTGGATCGTATAGGCCAGCAGCACCCAGCCGGGGCTGAGCTGCGCATGCAGGTCGGGGTCATAGCCGGAGTTATAGAGCAGATAGCGCCGGTTGTATTCGAAGCCCAACAGCGCCGCCGTCTTCTCGCCGTCGAGACAGAGAAAGCCCAGACGCAGATAGCCCGCATCCTGCATGCGCTGCGCCATCGCGCCAAAAAAGCGGCGCATCTCCGGCGTCATAAACTCGGCCTTGTCGGCGCGGCTGGCGCGCTGCAGCGCCACAAAGTCGTCGATCTCGGCGGCCAGGTTGTCCTGCGGCAATAGAAATGGGCCATGGCCTCGCGTTCGGCGCGGCGCTGCTTGCGGCGGATCTCGCCGCGCTGTTTTTTATCGACCTGCTCCTGCAAATAAGTTTCGTAATGCAGCGGAAGGGCAAACTGCGGGGCGGTGTCTTCCTGGCTCACCTGCACGTCGCAGCCGGAACCGGTGAAGACAGAGGGGAGGTCGCGGTAGGTGAGGCTGTCCTGAGGCAAGTTACACAGGTCAAGCACCTCCCAGGCCGGGGCCTCGTCGCTACACAGCCAGTCGCGCAGCGCAGCATAGACCGTCCCCTCCCACCCCTGGGCGACGATGATGTCCAGGTAATCGCTGACCTCGATACAGCCGACGATATTCAACTTGGGTTTGCCCGCCCAAGGGCCGTCGTCGTTCACCACACGATAGAGCGGCGCAATGCCGACCAGTTCATCCGTATCCGCACGGCGCATGGCGACGATCCACAGCTCGCCTTCGCCCAAATAGGCCCACCAGGTCGTCTGCCATTCATAGGTCAGGAAGAGCGTGTTGAAACGGCTGCGCTGCAAGAGCGCGTTCCATTCCGTCTTCAGGGCGGCAAAGCCGTTGGGCGTGCTGTCCGGCCCAAAGACAACAGTCCGTACAGCGTGCGGCGTGGCCGCCGCGGGCGTACAGCCGGCGGGCGCCGCATCTCCCGCCACATCCCCTGTCGCATCTGGCTGGGGCGCGGCGGGCGCCATGTGCGCGGCACAAAGATTTCCAGTCGTCATTCCCTTCTCCACTTGGCGATCTGCGCTTGAACAAAACAAAAAACGCCGCGCATCAATACCCGGCGCTACAAGAAGTATAGGGCAGCGCCGGGCGGATCACAAGTAGGGAGTGTTCCCGTGGGCGCTCCTGGGCAGAGTAGCAGTGGGTGCGGGGTCAGTTTTGGCTGCGCGCGCCCATGATCACCAGGGCGACGAAGCCGATCAGCCCCAAGATCCCCACCAGCATCCCCACCGTCCCCAGCCGGGCCATCCAGGCGCGCGGGTTCTCGTCGCGCTCGGCCAGGTCTTGGCGTGCGGGCAGTTCCAGCGCCGCGGGGCTGCGTGGCGTGGTAAGGAGCTTACTTGTCGCCGGCAACTGCGTCGGCGTGGCGAGCAGGCCGGGCGAGGCGATATTGCGGAAATAGCAGGCCAAGATCGAGACGTTATCGACATACATGGCCGTGCGCCCCTCCACCCCATCGTTGTTGACGGCAAAAACCAGGCGCAGCGTTTGACCGGCCTGGGCCGTCAGGTCATAGTCGGTGGTCAGCCAGGTGCGGTCGTTCATCTGGTCGCCCAGAGCGCGCCCGGCGAACTGGCCCGTCGCTACATTGTAGAGGTCTACATATTGGAGGTCGCCGGGGCCGGGCGGATCTTCATAGAGCGGATAGTAGCGGAAGCTCAACACGATGCTGGTGGCGTCGTCGGGCAGCGCGATCGGCTGGCCGGCTGTGCTGATGCTGGGCACATTCTCGCCTGAGGTGATCCCCAGGCGCAGCGCCTCCCAACCTGGGCCGATGGCCTCAAACGTGCCGTTATTCACGAGTTCGACGCACTCCGCAGGCGGTGTAGAGAAGGCGGGAGGTGTACCTGCCAGGTCAGTTCGAAACGGTTGAACGGCAGACAAAGGCGCAGAAAAACGTCCATCGTCAGTTAATCCTTCATCGCAGGCCTGTCCGTCACGATCCCTATCAAGACCGTGGACGTCGCCGCGTCCCTGGCTCACGCAGTAGTCATAACAGGCTTGCGCTTCTTCCTGAGTCGCAAAATCGCTTAGGCTGCAATTATAGGTGTCGGCGGCGCAGCTACAAACTTCGCCTGGCGGCGTAGGTGTGTTCGTCGGTGTTGGTGTCGGTGTAAGCGTCGCCAATCCTTCAGGCACACAAGCCTGACCATCGCGATCGGGATCGAGATTGTGGATATCGCCGCGTCCCTGGCCCACGCAGTAGTCATAGCAAGCTTGCGCTTCTTCTTGAGTCGCAAAGTCGCTCAGGCTGCAGCTATAAGTGTCTGCAGTACAGCTACAGACCTCTGGTGTCGTAGAGGTATTCGTCGGCGTGGGGGTCACGGTGGGCGTATCGGTTGGCGTCGACGTTGCAGTCGGCGTTGGCGTTACGGTCGGGGTCGGGGTTACGGTCGGGGTCGGCGTGGACGTGCTGATCGGCGTACTTGTCATTTCGGGATAGCAGACGTCAATCATCACATCGTCCAAAAAGCCCCAGGTGCGCGACCCACTCTTATCGTTAAAGATGTTGAAGTAAAGGAAAAAGCTCTGGCCGCGGAACTCGGTCAGGTCAATCAGGCTCTCCGACCATCCGCTATCATTGCGCCGGACACGTTCCAACACCTTGAGCGTCTTGCCATGCGGGGTCAACAGAATCACCTCCTGGCGGTCGCTCATGGACGAAGGGTTCGGGTCAGGCGCCTCGTCGCTGCGGTAGAGATGCCACCAGCGCAATTGGGCGATGCTGGCGTTGCCTGGGATGGTCACTGGCTGGCGTATCGACGAATAGCTGACCTTATTCATGCCCCAGCCGCCCTGCTGCCCGCCGTTTGGGTCGCCCAACTGGACGGCGCGCAGCCCGCTCCGCTTTTCGATGCTGGTATATTTGCCAGGGATGGGATCGTCGCCAAAGATCCAACTGCCGTCGCGCTCAAAATCGCCATTGACCAAGATATTGGTACAGCCCGCAGGTAACGTAGGCAGCGGGGTGCGCGTTTGGGTGGGAGTCGGCGTCGGTGATACCGTGCCGGTGGGCGTAGGCGTCATCCCCGTCACGCAGTTGCTGGTCTGGACCGAGTTGGGCTGACCCGGCGTGATGCAGCGTAGTGAGAAGTCAATACTGTTCTGGTTGGTATCCGCACCGTCGGGAAAGCGGGAGATGCCTAAGCCCGGAACAAACTCTTCGCCCGCCACCTGTACGCCGAGGCCCTCAGTATAGGGGATGCCCGTGTTGCCGCCATAGCTGACCGTATCCACCAGCAAAGCCGGCACGGTGGCGCTGTAACGAAGCGCCACCGCCGAAGGCAATGCATCCTCTATCAGCGCCGCAGCAGGTGTGGCCGCCAGGTTGCAATTAGGCACGTTGGCTGGGTTGCCGCAGACGGTATAATACTGCCCCGGCCCCAGGATAATGTTGGGCAGATCGATCGTGCGGTACACAATGGCTCCGCCGCCTATTCCGTTGACCAACTCCAGATAATAGGGGTCTAGGTTTACGGCAAAGCCGGAGATATTCTTGATCTCGATAAACTCCGCCACATCATCGTCGGGCTGGGCATGATCCACTTCGTTGACAACCAGAAAGTAGGGAAAGATCACAGGATTTGGGAGCGCGATATTGAAGAATACCTGCCCACTGCCGAAGTTGGGTTCGGTTGGGCCGGCGCGCGTGATAAACTGGTTGCTCAAAAAACCGTCGTCACGGATGTAGGCGGCAAACAGCCTGACCTCCGCCTGGTTGATCGCAAGATCCATCCCAATCCCAGAGGCTGAATAGGTTAGGCGCGACTCAAAGCCACTTGATACACTGCCAGTGGTGGGCAGCGCCTTAAGGTCAGGATCGTTTTGGTCACCCAGAAGAAGATTGGGGCCGCCTGTGGGCGACAGGGTATACAGATTCCAGACGTAGCGCCCAGACTCAGCGCCAATCACCAACACATAGTCGGCAAAAAAAGTGGTATCAAATACTGTGGCCGCGTTGAAACTGGCGATGCCGGGTGGCGCGCTCGCCCGGCCAAAACTGGCGGTGTTGTAGCCGCCAGGGATAGAGTCGATAAAGACTAGAATACGGTGACCGAGTTGGACGTTGCCGGCTACCCCTAGATAGAAGTAGGAAGAATCAAGATTCGCATAGAGCGCGTTGATCTCATGGCCCGCGCCAAAACCAGGCAACGGCCCACCCACATTGTTGCCGAGCAGATGATAATCAGGTTCGGTCAAATTGCCGTCAATCACAATCTCTGCGGCAGCCGGAGCGTAGGCCACCAAGACCAGGAAAACGGCGGCTGCCAAGCCAAGCACAGCCCGCCTGCAACAGGCAACCGCCTGCCAGGCCCCCCGGCTGGTCAACCCCTTCGGACTATCGAGATCGGTCATCGCCGTTCCTATGAGAAGTGATTGGGCGTGGATGCGCGTGTCGATTGGAGTGTATCAAGGGCATAGCCGTCGCGCAACCACATCATGGACTCCTCTATCAATTGACTACTTCAATTGACGCCGTTCGACAATAGCGGCTATAACTCTCGATAGGAAAGACGCTGCAAACGCCGAAAAGGTATTGTCCTGTTTGGGCAACCCAAACGCCGGAACCGGAGGGGAACGCACAACAAATGTAGGATGCCAAAACGCCCAAAAGCAGGTACGCTTCAGAGGAAGATAGCCGAGACATTGGTCAGGAGGTTCGAAAGGGTCTGTTTCTCTCACTTTCCGAGCCAGATGACGAACTGGAGATAGCGCGCGGATGAGGTTGGTAAAAACACAGGTGAGACCCAGCGGGGGATGCCGCGCACGGATGCTGTGCATCGTGGCCCTGGCGGGTCTCTACTCGATCGTCGGGACCATGGGGATGCCTGCATTCGCCCAACAGCCGCTGCCAACCCCCGCGCCCCTAGTGACCTCCGCCCCCGTCACCACGACCGACTTGCTGCCCATCGCGCCGGCGACCCCTGCTGCTCCACCGGCAGGCGCATGTGTATGCGACCGTGCTCTTTACACATGCAGCAGCTTTTGCTCTTTACACATGCAGCAGCTTTCCCAACTGGTCGGCGGCCCAAGCCTGTTTCAACCAATGCCGGCTGACCGTCGGCTATGACATTCATGGCTTGGACGAGGACGGCGACGGGGTCGCCTGTGAGATGGCAATGGAGGGGGCCTCGCCGTTTACCCTCCCGGTCCTGCCCACACCTGTAGCGACGCCGGTGGATGCTGGCTCCACAGCGGACGGCGCAGCGGCCTCTCCCACGATTCAGGATACGGCTACGGCGACGCTGCCGATCTTGCCGGCCTCGCCTATGCCCACAGCCACGGCTGCGGTTGCGGCGACGGTTGTGGCAACGGTTACGGCCACGGTTGCCGAGCTGCCTACCTCTCCTGCGGAAGCGGCTGCCGGCGCGGCGGAGACGCCCGCGCTGCGGTCGCCGACGATGGCGCTTCCCTGGGTAATCGTGACAGCCGCCGTAGCCGCCGCCGCAGGCGCGCTGATATGGCTGCGGCGACGAGGCTAACGCCCGCTCCAGACCGGCACGCCGGCCTCACGTTCTCTCTCCCCGACAAGCTTGGCAGGCTCTGCAACTGGGCGCCGGCTGCGCGCATAGTGCAGCTCATGCGCCAAACGCCGGGAGGAAGTAGCCAAGG
>QEUY01000588.1 GCA_003577365.1 Chloroflexota bacterium
CTCGATCTGCACGCCGGTCTCATCCCATACCAGCACCCGCCAGTAGATGCGGCGGCGCGATTCCAGCTTGCGCCCGGCATAGGCGACATGCACCGAACGATCCGACTCGACCTTGCCGCTGTCCCACAGTTCGGCCTGGCCAGGCTGCAGCCGGTCGGGGGTGCGCGCGGCCAGGATGCGATAGGCCGTCTGCCGCGCGCCAGGGCGGTCGGTCTGCAACTGCCAACTGAGCCGGGGTGCGGCCACGTCGATGCCCAAGGGGTTGGTGCGATATTCACAGAGCAGATGTGTAATGCGGGTCATGGAACCTCCCGATAGATATGCGTTAGGCTGCGAAAGCCGGATGCAGTAGGGGCGTCTGGTACATGCCAAAACGTCGCAGGGTAGACGAAACTGCACAGCACTGCCGTGCAGCCACAGTGTAGCAGATAGACAGCCCGCCGCTGTTCTCAGCCGGTAGTGGCGCACTTGCGTTTTGCAATTGGCCGATCTGGTTTACAATGCGCCGCGCGGTCGAGCGCCGCTCCCCGGCACAGCCAGTTGGCAAACGGTTGGATGCTTTGTCGCATCCATGGTAGGGACAGGCCCCCGTGCTTGTCCGTATGCGTGACAGTGCGTGCGCGCCTGTCCGGTGTGGCAGACGGGCCGCCACGGGGGGGGGCATGATCCACGGGCCGCCACGGGGGGCGGCCCCTACGGTGAACCTGGCGCGATTAAGCATTGAACGACAGGTGAAAAGCGGTTGAAAAAGGCCGAAAGGCGAGAGAGAGCAATGCAACTCAACGGACTCCATCATGTGACGGCAGTGTCGGGCCGGATCGGGCGCAACGTCGACTTTTACACGCGCGTCTTAGGGCTGCGGCTGGTCAAGAAATCGGTCAACCAGGACGATGTCTCTGCCTATCACCTCTTCTATGCCGACAAGGTCGGCGCGCCCGGCACGGACATGACCTTTTTCGACTGGCCGCAGATCGGCCGCGAACAGCGCGGCACCGACAGCATTATCGGTACGGCCTTTCGTGTCGACGGCCAGGCTGCGCTCGACGATTGGCAGGCGCGCTTTGATGCGCTGAACGTGGTGCATCACGGGCTGGAGCAGTTCGCCGGGCGCGGCCTGCTGCGTTTTGAAGACCCGGAAGGACAGCGGCTGATGCTGCTCGACGACGGCGGCGCAGCCTATGAAGGCGAGGTCTGGGACGGCAGCGATGTGCCCGCGGCGATGGCGCTGCGCGGTTTCTATGCGTCGCTGCTGTCGACCCCGCGGCTGGACCATGTCGCGCCCATCCTGACGCGGCTGCTCAACTATCGCGAGGTTGGCCGCCAACCCTTCCCGGCCTTCGACGGCGCGGATGCCGTGATCTATGAGACGGCGGCAGGCGGGCCGGGCCGCCAACTGTGGGTCGTCGAGCAGGCGGGGCTGCGGCCCGCGCGCCTGGGCGCGGGCGGGGTCCATCATCTGGCCCTGCGCGTGGCCGATGCCGGCGAGCAGATCGCCTGGCAAAAACGCATCCGCGATACTGGGCTGCCCACTTCGGACGTGATCGACCGCTACTACTTCAAGTCGGTCTATTTCCGCATCTCGCCGGGCATTTTGTTTGAGATCGCCACCGACGGCCCCGGCTTTGCCACCGACGAAGACCCGGCCCACCTGGGGGAGAGACTAGCTCTGCCCCCCTTCTTAGAGCCGCGGCGCGCCGCCATCGAGGCCGGCCTCAAGCCGATTGCCGTGACGCAGTAGTCTCGTAGATGCGGTTTTCAGTGCCATTCATGGCGCGCTGTCTGGCGCGTCCAGGCCTATCAACCAGATCGGCGGCAACATACCGCCGCTACGAGTTTCCTGTTCTCTGGGCTTTGCGTGCTTTGCGCCCTTTGCGGTTAACCTGCTTACAGAGGGCAACTCGAGTTACCTTATTTGAACTGGCTGTAATACTGCTCGACTTTCTCGACGTCGACCGTCTCGTCCAATGCCATGCCCAGCCGCTCATAGAGCTTGCGCCGCCCGCGCATGTCGGCCAGCAGCACGGCTGCGGCATGGACGGCCACCTCCTCGGCGATCTCGATGGGCACGACCACAATGCCGTCGTCATCGCAGCCCACGATGTCGCCGGGCCGCACCTGCGCGCCGCCGCAGCCAATCGTCACCTGGCGTTCGATTGCCATAATGCGACCGGGGATGATGGGGCGGCCGCGCGCGCGGGCGGCGATGGGCGTCTTTTGGATGGTCAGCTCGCCGGTGTCGCGCGCATAGCCGTTGGTGATGATGCCCACTGCACCGCGCGCCACGGCATCTAGGGCATTGTTGGAGCCCCAGAAGCCCACCTCGCCGGCGCTGCCGGTGTCGGTGACGATCACGCTGCCGGGCTGCACCAGGTCGTTGACGCCCAGATGGCTCACTTCCTTGAACCAAATGCCGTGTGCATTCACAATGTCTTCGGTGGTCTCCAGCTTCCACATCGGGCGATTCGAGGGTACACAGCGCAGGGTGACGGCCACGCCCCAGAATTTCATAGGCCGCCAGATCGGCTGGATCTGCTGCTCCATAAAGCCGATGTTGAAGTAGCCCAGCCCGTCCATGGCGTCCACCACATCGGCCACGCGCAGATATTGGTAGCGTTGGCGCAGGGCATAGCCCGCAGAGGCGGCTGGTTGCTCGGACATAGATCGACCCTTTCCGTTGGAGGGTAGCACTCGATGGGTACGATAGAGGATAGACAGCTCTATGCTACAATAGACCCGACCTCTATGGGAAACTGCGGCTGCGGGCCGCTGTGAGCTAGTGTGCCTGTGAAGACAGGCAGGGCCACCCCACGGTCACGCCGTCGATGGTTGCTTGCGCGCGTGCGCTGATCCAGTTTCGTCAATCCGGTTTGGCGAGGATTGGATGCTGGAGGGGCGATGATACCGATCCTGGAACGCGTGTCGGCTGTGCTGGGCGCGCTGGTCTGCCTGGTAGGTGCGGCGCTGGTGGCGGCGGAGCAGGCGTCGCTCGGGACATCGGGCGCGGCGGATTGGCTTTCGCTCTGGCCGCTGCCCGGCCTGGCGCTGCTGGAATGGGGTCTGCTCGGCATCGCCGCGCTGATCGGGGTGCTGTCGGGCAGGCCTGCGCTGCTGACGCTGGCTTGGGTGGCGTGCGGCGCGCTGGCGACGCTGGTCATCCTCGGCGCGTTCTCCATCGGCCCCACGGTCTTGCTGGCGCTGATCCTGTTGACCGCGGCGGTGCTGGCGGCCAGCGCGCGGCGGACACGCAACCTGTTTGGCGACGCGGGCATCTTTCTGCTGGGAACGCTGGCAAACTTCGCCCTGTTTGCCCTGCTGCTCCTGCTGGAAAATATTGCCTAGAGCTTCTTTCGTCTTTTTCCAGCACTGGTGAAAG
>QEUY01000589.1 GCA_003577365.1 Chloroflexota bacterium
CGCCGTCGCCGTAGATCGTCAGCCGCCCGCTGCTCAGCGCATCCTTGATGAACTTGGCGACCACGCTGCCCTTGTGCGTCGAGCGCGGGCCATAGACATTGGCAAAGCGCAGGATGACCGTGCCCAGCCCATAGGAGCTGTGAAAGGCGCTGCAATAGCCTTCGCCCGCCAGCTTGCTCGCGCCATAGGGCGAGAGCGGCCGCGCCGGTTTGCTCTCGTCGATCGGCGGCGTGTTCTCGCCGATCGGCGCGTTGGACGAGGCAAAGACAAACCGCCCGATGCCCTGGTCGCGGCAGGCCAGCAGCAGGTTGAGCGTGCCCCCCACGTTGACGGCGTAGTCGTGCAGCGGGTCGTGGATCGAGTCGATCACCGTGGTGTGCGCGGCCAGATGCACCACGCCGTCCATGCCAGCCACCGCTGCGTCTACCGCGGCGCGGTCGCGGATGTCGCCCACGACCAGCTCGACGTCCAGCCCCTCTAGGGTCGCGGCGCTGCCCACGCTCAGGTCGTCGAGCACACGCACGCGGTAGCCCTGTCCCAGCAGCATGGGGACCAGCGACGCGCCGATAAAGCCCGCGCCGCCGGTGACGAGGATCGCGCTCATGCTCATTTCCAGCGTACCCGCGGCAGGATCTTCTTGGTATCGATGCGCTCCTTATAGGGCAGAATCTGCTCCAGCATCCCCGCCACGATGGCGTCGGTCATATAGGTGGGTTGCAAGCCCAGGTCCAGCAGCCCCGAATGAACCGGGTTGTAGTAGTGCTCTTCCTTTTCCTTGCGCGGGTTGTCGATCGACTGCACCTGCACATCCAGCCCCATCTCGTTGCCCACGCGCTGCACGCGCTCGGCCAGTTCGTTGACCGAGAAGGTCTCGGTGAACTGGTTGAGGATGCGCAACTGCCCTTTCTCCGCCGGATGGGTCATGGCCAGTTCGACGCACTGCAGCGTGTCGCGCAGGTTGAGATAGCCGCGCACCTGGCCGCCCTTGCCATAGACCGTGAGCGGCACGCCGGCCACGGCCTGCACCAAGAAGCGGTTGACCACCGTGCCAAAGATGTCGTCATAGTGGAAGTTGGGCAGCAGCCGGCCATCCAGGTCGCTCTCGTCGGTGGAGAGGCCGTAGACCGGCCCCTGCATCAGGTCGGTGACGCGCAGCCCATAGGTGCGCACATAGAACCAGAGCAGGTCGGTGTCCAGCACCTTGGTGGTGTGATAGAGGCTGCCCGCGGCGCGCGGGTAGAGGAAGGTCTCCTTGCGCCCCTTGTGCTCGACCTCGATCCAGCCCTCTTCGATGTCGATGTTGGGCGTGCCGTATTCGCCCATCGTCCCCAGCTTGACGATGTGGCAGTCGGGCGCATGCTCCAGCACCGCCCAGATCAGGTTGAGGGTGGCGTTGAGGTTGTTGTTGAGCGTCAGGCTCGCCTGCTCAAAGCCGATCATCGAATAGGGCGCGGCGGGCTGCTCGGCGTAATGCACCACGGCTTCGGGCTGGAACTCCTGAAAAATGTGCTCGAGCGTGCGATAGTTGGCGACATCGCCGATATGCACGCCGATCTCGGCGTCGGAGGCGCTGCGAAAGAGGGCGGCGCGGTCATGGAGGTTGGGGTTGGGCATCAACGCTTCGGACTGGGTCTGCTGGGCGAGGGTGCGGCGCAGATAGTTGTCGACGACGTGGACGTCGTGGCCCTTGGCCGCCAGCGCCATCGCCGTGGGCCAGCCCAGATAGCCGTCGCCCCCCATGATCAAGACTCGCATGTTTCGCTGTCCTCCAGAAGGTGGTGGTCGATCAGATAGCGACGCAAGGCCTCGCGCGCCAGCGCCGGTTCTACCGCCGAGTTATACGGGCGGTCGACGCCCTGGCGTCGCATGTCAGGATAACAATAGTCGATGTCCTCGTAGACCGATTTAAAGGCCGGCAGCACGACAAAATAGGCGGGCAGTTCGACCGTGCGCCGCGTCTCCTCGTCGTTCATCAGCTCCTCATAGAGCTTCTCGCCCGGCTTGCTGCCGATGACCTTGATCGCAATCTCGCCGGGTTTGTAGCCGTAGCGCGGGGCCAGTTCCTCGATCATGACCGCGGCCAGGTCGCTGATGCGCGCCACCGGCATCTTGGTCACAAAGACCTCGCCGCCCTGCGCCAGAAAGGTGGACTCCATCACCAGCCGCACGGCCTCTTGCAGCGTCATGATAAAGCGCGTCATGGCCGGGTCGGTCAGGGTCAGCGGGCCGCCCTGGCTGATCTGGCGGCGGAAGAGCGGGATGACCGAGCCGCGCGAGCCGAGCACGTTGCCAAAGCGGGTCGAGGCGAAGATCGGGCCGTCACCCTGACGGTGGGCATTGGCCGCGGTCATCAGCCGTTCCCCCATCAGCTTGGAGGTGCCCATCACATTGGTTGGGTTGACCGCCTTATCCGATGAGGTGAAGAGCACGCGCTCGACGCCCTGGGCGATGGCGGCGTCGACGATGTTCTGCACGCCCAGAATGTTGGTCTGGATGGCATCGCGCGGCGATTGCTCGCAGAGGATCACATGTTTGAGCGCGGCCGAATGCAGCACGATATCGATGCCGGCCATGGCCTGGATCAGGCGGTCGCGGTCGCGCATATCGCCCAGATAGAGCTGGACGTTGGGACAGTCGCGGTAGCTTTCGCGCAGGAAGAACAACTCGCTCTCGTTGTTGTCGATCCCCAGAATCTTGGCCGGGTCCCGCCGGCTGACCTGGCGCAGCAGTTCGCCGCCGACGGTGCCGCAGACGCCGGTGATCAGGATGCGTTTGCCGGACCAGGGATTGGTGGTGTCTGCTGTCATCGAACTCCTTTGATCGTCGTCGTAAGCCGGAGCGCGGCGCACACGCCAGGGCAAGATCGCAAAAACCGGCCGGACGGAACAGCAGGCCGTCCGGCGCGGTCTGTGAACACTCTGCTGCTGGGTCGAGCTTGCAACTCCCAACCCATCAACCGAGTGTACTGCCAAGGCAGAGTTTCCACAAATCCATGCGCCTATGGGGAATCGCCGCCGATGCGCCTGCCGTGCGTTCCTACACCTGCGAACCGGCCCTCGATTCGCGGTCTATTCGGCTCGCTGGACCAGACCCACCGCGCCAAATTCGTAGCTGGCGTCCTTGTCGGGCAGTTCTTCCAGATAGACGGTAAAGCGCACGGGCAGCCCGTTGTCGGGCAGCTTTTCTCTCCAGTAACGAGCGTAGGCCTCGGCATACTCGGCGCGGATGCGGTTCCTCTCGGCGGCGTATCCCTCCGGGTCGACCAGCGCGTTGGGGGCCTTGGGCGCTGCGCCGAAGGCATGCACTTCGAGGAAGTCCACCTCGGCCAATGACTGGCAGATGCCCGCTTGGCGCAGGTACATTTCCCAGGTG
>QEUY01000590.1 GCA_003577365.1 Chloroflexota bacterium
GGTCGCGCGCGATCATGCCCTTGCTGTCAGGCAGGTCCACGCTGCCGATGCGCAGCCCCGCCTCCAAGACCGCTTGCCCGGTGGCGTCGCCATCCGGGCGCAGATCGACCACCTCCAGCCCATGTTGCTTAGCCCACGCCAACAGGGCCGCCAAATCCTGCTGCCAATCGCCTCCCCCGCGGCGAAAGCCGATCGGGAAATTGCCGGTTCGAGTCTTCACAGTCGCAGTCCTTTACACGTTTTGCGATGAAATCATAGAAGATGAAGCCGCGGAATCCGACATCCTGGGATCCGACATCATGGAACCCAATATCGGCGAGACCGCGGGCCGTTCCGCCAAAATCTCACCGATCACCTGGCCCTGCCACTGCTCAGGGATCGGGATCCCCAGCAAATACAGAACGGTCGGCGCCACATCCGTGATGTGTACCGGCCCTTGAATGCGATGATTGCGGCGCAGCCCGGCCCCCCATGCAATCCAGGGGATCGTCATGTCCTCCGGCTGCTCCGTGCCATGCCCGTGATCATGCCCGCCGTGGTCGGCCATCACCATGCACACCGTCTCATCCAGTTCACCCACAGCGGCCAGTGCGTCGACCACCTGGCCGATGATCCGGTCCGACTTAGCCACCGCCTGCAAATAGGCTGGCGACATCCAGCCATAGCGGTGGCCGGTGGCGTCGGTGGCCTCCAGATAGACAAAGGCAAAGGTCGGGCGCTGCCGTGCGATCTCGCTGGCCGCCGCACGCCCCAGTTCCTCAAAGGCCTGCTCCGAATAACGCCGGTAAACGCTCGTATCCAGCGTACCCGGAGGCGCCATATCGCGCAACTGCTCCCACGAATAAAAGGCCGCCGTCCCATAGCCGCTGTCGCCGATCACCTCGATCAGGCTCGGCAGCGGCGGGTGCGGCGGCGTCCAGTCATTGGTTGTGACCCCGTGCTGCTCCGGATGCGCCGAATAGAAGAGCGAGGTATGGCAGGGCAGTGTGATGGAGGGCATGACCGTGCGCGCCTGTGCAGTCCAAGCCCCCTCGCGGCGCAGCCGGTCGATCACCGGCGTATGCGCGGCCTCCAACGCATCGGGCCGACAGCCATCGAGCATAAACAACACCACACGCTTGGCACGCGGCGGCAGCGGCGGCGCTGTCTGCGCCGAAGCGTCCGCTGCAAACTCGGCCGCGACCTGCATAAACAGGTCGCCATGGTCCAGGTTGATCAAGTCCACGCCCCAGCGCAGCACCTGGCGAAATGCGCCTGGGTCCTTGTGCGGGTGATAGACCATGATGCGCAGACCGCGCCGCCTGCACTCGTCCACCAGCGGCTGCGACAAATCCTTGAGCGCGACCTCGACCAGGTTGGCGCGATATACCTCGTCGGCGCGCACCACATCGGCCACGGTCGCCACGTTGATCTTGAGCGCCAGCTTGGCGTCGAGCTGCCGAAACGCGCGCGCGTCGGCATCATTGCCAAACCAGAAGAAGCACTCATCCTGCAGCTCCAACGCATAGATCAGCGCGATCAACTCCCGCAGGTTGGCCCGCTTCACGTCCAGAAAAACCTTGGCCTTGCCCTTGATCCAGCGCAGAAACGGCTCCAGCCGTGGCACGCGCTCGCCGGCAAAGTCCGCATGAAACCAGCTTCCCGCGTCCAACGCGTCGATCTCGCTTGACAGGAGGTCATAGAAATTGCCGCGGCCATTGGTCGTCTGCTCCACCGACGGCCCGTGCAGGATATAGTGTACCCCATCGCGGCTCAGATTCACATCGATTTCCACATAGTCCACGCCCCACTCGATACAGCGCCGTGCCGCGGCGTAGGTATTCTCTGGCGCGTACTCGTTTGCGCCCTTATGACAGACGATCTCAACTCGGCTCATAGTTAACTCGGCTCATGGTCGCATTGCTCCATCACGTAGTGCGTGCGTTCGCACGATCAATGGGATAAGCGACAGCAGTTCCAACGGCGTTTTGATCCGATAGTCAGGCTGCTCCAGCGCGTTGGCAGGCGTCTTGCTGCGCCGCGGCGCCCAGTCGATCCAGACACTCACCATCCCCAACGCATTGGCCCCGGCGATGTCGCGCTCCAGGTTATTCCCCACCATGATCGTGCGCCCGTAGTCTGCGGGCGCGATCCCCAAGGCGTCCAGCGCATAGCGAAAGATCGCAGGGTGCGGCTTCTCCACCCCGATTTCGCCTGAGATGGCATGGACGCTGAACAGGTCGAACAGCCCAAAATGGCCCAACACATTGGTGAACGTGGCGCGCGGCCCATCCGCCACCAGTGCCAGCGGATAGCCCGCCGCATGCAGGGCGCGCACCAACTCCGCCGCGCCGGGGATCAGGTCGGCCACCTGCGTCTCCCCCGCCGCGTTCTTGACCTCCGTCCCCTCGTCCACCAAGGTGTCGCCGCTGTCCAGACAAACGGCCAATAGCGGCCCTGGCTGATGGTCCAGTTGTCGCATGGCGCCGCGCCCTATGTATGCGCCGCAGGCCCGTCGGGCAAGGGCAGCAGATCGTCCACGCGCACCAGCTTGCCCGTCGCCATGGCGTGGTTGGCGGCGATGCCCATCAGGATCGACGCCGCCCCGTCGATATGCGAGGCCGCGCGCGCAAAGGGGTCTGCCGGCGGATTGGAGCCAAAAATCTGCTCCAGCATCACCGCATCGCCACCGCCATGCCCGCCCTTCCCTTCCGGGATCTCGACCGTATACGGTTTGCCAAACATCGGGAAGACGCGGATATGCTTGCCGCCGAACTCAGCCTCGGCCTCCTCGTCGCGGCGCAAGCTCTCTTCTTGACCGGCTACAAACTGTTTGCCGACCTGCTCCACCAGTTCGATCTCCAGCCGCCCCTTGTCGCCCGTGATGGCGACGCGATAGCCTTCCCACGGGCTGTAGGCGACGAGCGAATACGTCAGCAGCGTCTGGTTGCGATAGCGCGCCGTGACGCTCATCGTGTCTTCTACCGTCACAGGTTTGCCAAAGACATTGCGGTCGCGCACATAGCCGCTGTCGGCCTCCGCCTCCAGATACAGCGCGCGCAGCACCGGATGGCGGTCCAAGAAGAGCGCAAAGGGGTCGTTGGCGGCCTCCGGCTGGCCGGTATAGCGCGCATAGCTGTAGTGCTCGCCGCGCCGCGCCGCGTTCTCCTCGCCATAGAAGAGCAGGTCGCCCATGGCAAAGACCTCCGCCGGGTACGATTGCAGCCACCAGTTGATCAGGTCAAAGTGATGTGTCGCTTTATGCACCAGCAGCCCGCCCGACTTATCTTTCTCGCGGTGCCAGCGGCGGAAGTAGTCCGCGCCGTGATAGGTGTCCAGCACCCACTGGAAGTTGACATGCAGTGGACGCCCGACCACGCC
>QEUY01000591.1 GCA_003577365.1 Chloroflexota bacterium
CGGGCACGCTCCTCCTGTTTCAACTCGGCTACGATTTGACGCGTGTGCGCTCTGACCTGTCGCTCCAGGTGTTCTCGTTCAAGCCTGGCCTGCACCCACCAGGCAATCAGGCTGTGGACGAGGACGACGATACCAAGGGGCACGATCTGGTGGAGCGGTGCAGCCAACTGCGCCCAGCACGATTCCGTTCATCTGCCACCAGACCGGCCGCTTGACTTGGCGCATGATTCTCTCCCTGTCAGGCTAGGCGCAGGGCGACCAAGAGCAGGTCAATGAGCTTGATGCCAATGAAGGGCGCCACGATGCCACCGAGGCCATAGGCCGGTAGCGTACCCCACGCAGCGCCAGCGGGATCAGGGCGATGATGATCAGGGCGTTGAAGATCACGGCCGACAAGATGGCGCTGGTAGGCGTCGCCAGCCGCATCACATTGAGCGCATTGAGCGCCGGATAGGTGCTGGCAAAGGCAGCCGGAATGATGGCGAAATATTTCGCCACGTCGTTGGCGATGCTGAAGGTGGTCAGCGCGCCGCGCGTCATGAGCAACTGTTTGCCGATTTCGACGACCTCGATCAGCTTGGTCGGGTTCGAGTCCAGATCGACCATGTTGCCAGCCTCTTTGGCGGCCTGCGTCCCCGTATTCATGGCGACGGCGACATCGGCTTGGGCCAAGGCCGGGGCGTCGTTGGTACCGTCGCCGGTCATGGCGACTAGCCGCCCGCCGGTTTGGTACTCGCGGATCAGCTTGAGCTTTGCCTCCGGCGTCGCCTGGGCCAGAAAGTCGTCGACTCCGGCCTCGGCGGCGATTGCCGCCGCGGTGAGCGGGTTGTCGCCGGTGATCATCACGGTCTTGATGCCCATGCGCCGCAGTTCGCCAAACCGCTCGCGTATGCCACCCTTGACGATGTCCTTGAGCTGGATGGCGCCCAGCACGTGTGAGCCTTCAGCCACCACCAACGGGGTAGCCCCGTCCTTGGCGATGCGCTCGACCGCTTGGCGTACAGTTGGTGGGAACTGCCCCCCTTGTTCGGTCACAAAGCGTTCGATGGCGTCGGCCGCGCCCTTGCGGATCTGCCGCCCGTTGAGATCTACGCCGCTCATGCGCGTCTGCGCCGTAAAGAGGACGAACTGTGCGCCCAGCTTATGGATATTGCGCTCGCGCAGATTGTATTTCTCTTTGGCCAGCACGACGATGCTGCGTCCCTCGGGCGTCTCGTCGGCCAGCGAGGCCAACTGGGCGGCATCGGCTAACGCCTGAGGGCTGGCGCCGTCGGTGGGGATAAAATCCGTCGCCTGGCGGTTGCCCAGCGTGATCGTGCCCGTTTTGTCGAGCAGCAGCACGTCCACATCGCCCGCTGCCTCCACCGCCCGGCCCGACATGGCGATGACGTTGGCCTGGATCATGCGAGCCATGCCGGCGATGCCAATTGCCGAGAGCAGCCCGCCGATCGTCGTCGGGATCAGACAGACCAGCAGCGCCACCAGCACCGTGACCGTGATCGGCGCTGCGCCGGGCTGGGAGGCCATCGACGCGCCCTGGCCCGCCGCCTTGACGCTGTAGAGCGAGAAGGGCAGCAAACTGGTAGTCGCCAGCAGAAAGATAATGGTCAGCGCCGCCAGCAGGATGTTGAGCGCGATCTCGTTGGGCGTCTTCTGGCGCTTGGCGCCTTCCACCATGGCGATCATGCGGTCGAGAAAGGTCTCGCCGCGGTTGGTGGTGATACGCACCACCAGCCAGTCGGAGAGGACGCGCGTGCCGCCGGTTACGGCACTGCGGTCGCCGCCGCTCTCGCGAATCACGGGCGCGCTCTCGCCGGTGATAGCACTCTCGTCCACCGAGGCGATCCCCTCCATGACTTCACCGTCGCCGGGGATCGTGTCGCCGGCCTCCACGAGTACCACGTCACCCTTGCGCAGGGCAGAGGCCGGGACAGTAGTCACAGACTCGCTTCTTTCGGGGCGGGCTAGCCTTTTGGCGACAACGTCGCGGCGGGCTGCACGGAGGGTGTCGGCCTGCGCTTTGCCGCGGCCCTCGGCCATCGCCTCGGCGAAGTTGGCAAAGATCACCGTGAACCAGAGCCAGAGCGCGATCGCTAGGATAAAGCTTGCCGGGGCCTCCCCCTGGCCGGTCAGCGCCTGGATAAAGAGCAGCGTAGTTAGGACGCTGCCTACCAGCACCACAAACATGACCGGGTTGCGCACCTGGTGGCGTGGGTTGAGCTTGCGTAAGACGTCTACCGCCGCGCGCCGCACAATCGGCGGGTCAAAGAGCGGACGGGCCTTGGTCTGCGTTGCCATGAAGATACTCCTACACAAGAACGGTTAGCTGATGCCCCACAACATGAGATGTTCGACAATCGGCCCCAGCGCCAGCGCCGGGATAAAGGTAAGCCCACCGACGATGATCACCACGCCGATCAGCAGCGCCACGAAGAGCGGCGTATGCGTCGCCAGCGTGCCGGCTCCGGCCGGTACCAACTTCTTGCCGGCCAACGAACCGGCAATCGCCAAGGCCGGGATCGCCAGCCAATAGCGGGCGAAGAGCATGGCCAACCCGCCCGTAAGGTTATAGAAGGGGTTGTTCGCCCCGAGTCCGGCGAAGGCGCTGCCGTTGTTGTTGCCCATCGAGGTAAAGGCGTACAGCACCTCGCTAAAGCCGTGTGGAGCGGGCGACGTGTTGTAGATCGTTGCCGTGCCGGCCTTGGTGACCAGCGCCAGCGCCGTAAAGCCCAGCACGACGATGGGCATGATGAGAATGAGCAGCGAAGCCATCTTCATCTCATAGGCTTCGATCTTTTTGCCGAGATACTCGGGCGTGCGCCCTACCATCAGCCCGGCTACAAAGACGGCGACGATGGCAAAGACCAGCATGCCGTACAACCCGGAGCCGACGCCGCCAAAGATGACCTCGCCCAAGTGCATCATAAAGAGTGGCGCCAGCCCACCCAGCGGCGTGTACGAGTCATGCATTGAGTTCACCGAACCATTAGAGGCCGCCGTCGTGGCGGTGGCCCAGAGCGCCGAGTTGGCGATGCCGAAGCGCACCTCCTTGCCCTCCATGTTGCCGCCGCTTTGCAGGGCGCTGGCCTGGTTGTCTACGCCCAAGGCGGCCAGGCGCGGATTGCCGGCCTGCTCGGATAACACGGCAAGAACCATGAACGCCACGAAGATGATGGTCATCGCCGCAAGGATGGCCCAGCCCTGGCGTGTGTCGCCCACCATCTTGCCGAAGGTGTAGCAGAGCGCGGCGGGGATGAGCAGGATGGACAACATCTCGAAGAAGTTGGAGAGCGGTGTGGCATTCTCAAAGGGATGCGATGAGTTGACATTGAAGAAGCCGCCGCCGTTGGTACCCAACTGCTTGATGGCGATCTGCGACGCCGCCGGCCCCATCGGCAGCACCTGCTGGGTAACGGCGTTGCCGTCGGCGTCGGCCGTTGGCTGCACCAATGCCACCGTTTGGTAGGGGTTGAAGTTCTGCACGACGCCCTGCGAAACCTGCACCAACGCCAGCACAATGGCGAGCGGCAGCAG
>QEUY01000592.1 GCA_003577365.1 Chloroflexota bacterium
CGGCAGCATTAGAAAGATATCGCCGGCCAGCGAAAAGATCAAGCCTGCCGCCACCAGCGCCCGATAGACCCCGTCGGCGGCGGGGAGCGCCAGCGCCGCGGCCAGGATCAAGGCCGTGGTCAGCGGCTTGAGCAGATAGACCTGGCGCCGCGCCCCGGCGAACTCGGCGCGGATGTGCAGGAGGCCGGTCAGCGCGGCGGCCAGGGTCAAGAGCATGGGCCAGAGCGCAGGTGAGAGTGATGCAGGCGGGAGTGATGAAGTCGTCATAGCGCCCTTGGTCTGTGGGTTTGCGCCTGCCGGTCTATGGTTCCGGCTGCGGCCAGTCGATCTGGAGTTGGGCGGCGTCTTCGGCGAGCAGCGCCCAGGTGGCGTCGTCTACCAGGATACCCTCGGCGCGGCGCGCGCTCTGCATGCGTTGTTCCGGTTCACCGGGCAACAGCACTTCGTCGAAACCCGGTGCGGGCGGCACGGCCTTGACCGTCTCGGCCAGGGCCGCGCCGTCGGCCATATACTCCGCCAGAGGCCGGAACGCCGCCACGTCCAGCACCAGAAAGAGCACGCCGTTGCCGGGGCGCACATTGCCCAGCGCCGGACAGCCGTTGCCGGTTAAGATGCCGCCCAGGAACTCGACCAGGAGCGAGAGCGCATAGCCCTTGTGCGTGGCCGCGGGCAGCAGCATGCCGCCGGCATAGAGCGCATTGGGGTCGGTGCTGGGCCGCCCCTGGCTGTCGAGCACCCAGCCTTGGGGGATCGATTTACCGCGGTTGCGCGCCACGCGCACCTTGCCTTCGGCCACGGCGCTGGTGGCGAAATCCAGCACGATCGGCGCGCGCCCGGCCACCGGGATGGCCGCGGCGATGGGGTTGGTCCCCAACAGCCGCGCCGCGCCGCCATAGGGGGTGACGATGCCGCGCACGCCGCCGCCGTTGCAGAAGGCCAAGGCGATAGCCTCCTGTTCGGCGGCAAGCTGCACCCATTCGCCCAGCCGGCCCACATGGCCGCAGTGGATCAGCCCGGCTGCGGCCAGCCCATGGGCGCGGGCGCGGGCGATGCCCTGTTCGATCGTATAGCGCGCTGCCACCTGGCCGAAGCCGCGCTGCGCGTCGACGGTAAGCACCCCTTTGTCGCTGTGTACGATCTGCGGGCGCGCCGTGGGGTCGAGGTCGCCGCGGCGGATGGCGTCGAGGTACTGGCGCACGCGCACCACGCCGTGCGATTCATGGCCCACCAGGTCGCTGGCGACCAGCGAAGCGGCGACAGTCTGGGCGGCGTCGGGCGGTGCGCCGGCGGCGACGAAGATACGGCCTACCAGGTCGATCAGGCGGTCGGGTTGCATCAAAGGCATCGGAGTGCTTTCTAGAGATGGATATACCTTGGGGGGTAGGCCGTCTACGCTCAGTATGGGACATGCAACGACCACCCCGTGACGGCTATATCAGCTATATCAGAAGGCGCGGGCCGTGCGGCGATGCCCTGTGATCCTACGGCAGCTCACGGATCACACGACAGGGATTGCCCGCGGCAAAGACATTGGCCGGGATGTCTTTGACCACGACGCTGCCCGCGCCGATGGTCGTGTTGTCGCCAATCGTCAGCCCAGGGCCGATGATCGCGCCGCCGCCGATCCATACGTTGCGCCCAATCGTGATCGGATAACCGAGTTCCGGCCCCTTGATCCGCTCCGCCGCTTCCAGCGGGTGGGTGGCGGCGTAAATCTGCACCGCCGGCCCTAGCTGCGTGTCATCGCCGATGCGCACGATGTTGCAGTCGAGGATGATGCAGTTGAAGTTGAGAAAGACGCGGTTGCCCAGCAGGATATTGCTGCCATAGTCGCAGTAGAAGGGCGGTTCGATATGCACTCCGCTGCCCGCTGCGCCGAGTAGCTCGGCCAGCAGCGCCCGGCGCCGCTCCTGCTCCTCTGGATGGCTGTCGTTGAAGGCTTTGAGCAGGCGGCGAGCGGCCAACCGCTCCTGTAGGAGCTGCGGGTCGGAGGCATCGTAGAGCTGGCCGCGCAGCATTTTGTCTTTTTCTGTAACCACTTCACACCCCTGTTGCCGCCAACGCTGCGTTTGCGTGTCTGGCTCACTCAAGGCGTAAATCGTTCCTAGGCGATAAACCCGGTATGCTCGGCGCGGGTGGGGGCGGCGGCGAGGGCGGCTTGCCCTGCCTCTAGGAGTTCCAAAATACGGTCGACATCATAGACGCAGCCGCCCCAGGTGCCGCCGCTGACCATCTGCAGGGCGGCCCAGAGGCGGGTATCGTCCGGCAGGCGTGGGTCGGCGGCGATGGCCGGGTTAGCCGGTCGCGCCGCCAAGACCGCCGCGCCCTCCTCGGCGCCGACCTGGCGACCGTCTACGCCGACCAGGTCAAGCGTGCCGGTCAGGTTCACGGTGTCGATCTCGATCCGGATCAGGTCGCCGTCCTGGACGCGGCCAATCGGCCCGCCGGCCAGCGCCTCCGGCCCGATGTGGCCGATGCACGCGCCGGTGCTGACACCGCTGAAGCGCGCGTCGGTGATCAGCGCCACTTCCTTGCCCCAGTGCAGATAGCGTAGCGCCGAGGTCAGTTGATAGGTCTCCTCCATGCCTGTGCCCATGGGGCCGCAGCCCGCCACCACGATCACGTCGCCGGGGTGGATGGGTTTGTCGCCCTGGCCCTTGATGGCGACGATGGCGGCGCGCTCGCTGGCAAAGACGCGCGCCGGGCCGAGCTTGCGATAGACGCCGTCGGCGTCGAGCACTGAGGGGTCAATCGCCGTGGATTTGACCACCGAGCCTTCGGGGGCGAGGTTGCCGCGCGGGAAAGTGACGGTGCTGGTCAGCCCACGGCTGCGCGCCGTCTTGGGGTCCATGATCACGGCGTCGGGGTCGATGCCGTCGGCCTCAAAGAGACGGTCGCGCAGCCGCTTGCGCCGCTCGCTGCCCGCCCATTCGTCGAGCAGGGCGTCGAGCGTGCGGTTATGCGCCGTGCGCACATGCAGCCGCAGCAGCCCCAGCTCGCGCAGGTGTAGCATCACTTCGGGCACGCCGCCCGCCAGATAGGCCTGGACGGTGGGATGGCCGACCGGCCCGTTGGGCAGCACATCCACCAGCCGCGGCACGCTGCGGTTGATGCGTGTCCAGTCGTCCAGCGTGGGCCGCGGCAGGCCGGCGGCAAAGGCGATAGCCGGGATGTGCAGCAGCAGATTGGTGCTGCCGCCAAAGGCGGCATGGACGACCATAGCGTTGTGCAGCGCGTCTTCGGTCAAGATCTGTTGGGTCGTGACCCCGGCGCGGAACAGCTCGATCAGCGCCTGCGCCGAGCGCGTGGCGATGTCCAGCCAGATCGGCTGGCCGGAGGGGGCGAGCGCGGC
>QEUY01000593.1 GCA_003577365.1 Chloroflexota bacterium
CACCAGGTCAGCCCCAAAATCGGTGGGGTCAAACTCATCGGTCTCGCAGGCGTCATAGCCGATCCGGCTGAACAACTCCTCGATCATGCGTGAGGAGTGGTGCTGCGCTTCGCCCAAGGTGTTGAACAAGTAGACGGCGGAAGGCAGGATCACAGGGTAGCCCATCTCATAGAGCGCATAGGCGCGCTGGCCCTGCCGCAGCCGGGTGACGACCTGGCCGGCGGTCTGATGGATGCGCTCACCGCCGGCGGCGCGTGCGACGTCGAAGCGAAAGGCAAAATGGGTGCGTAGATAGCCCTGTTCCAGCAAGAAGCGCCCCAGCCGCTGCAAGGCGGACTGCAACTGGGCGAACTCGTCGGGAGTGCGCAGGCCGGCGGGCAGCGCCAGGTCGAGCGTGGGCATCACGGCGTCGAAGAAACGCCTGCCGACCGTCTGGGCAAAGCCGTGCCGGTTGGGCGAAAGCTCAAAGGCCGAGCGAAAGAAGCCATAGGAGAGCGAATCGAACTCGCCCGAGCGCAGCGGGTCCGCCGCGCCGGTGGCAAAGGCTTCCACCAGACCGGGCTTTGGCGCACGCTGATAGACCAACTGCATATACTCCTGCACATAGGCGCGCACCGGCGCCAACTCGCCGGAATTTCCCGGCAGTTGGCGCCAGCTTGCGCCGATCGCTTGGGCCATGCAGCCGGTGAACACTTCCTTCACCGGCCACCAGGCCGCATAATCGGGGAAAGGCTTGGCCGCGACGGCTTCTGCTAGGCTCCGAAGGCTCATGGCATTCTCCTTTCGGTGGGGTGCGAAAAAGGCGATAGCCAAACGAGCACCAGAGGGTGAACGTCGGTTCTATCCTACCCAACACAACGAACCCGGTCATAAACCAGGCTCGTTGTAAACTCGCGTGTCATCTGTGCTTGCCTGTGCCGGCGGCCACCGCTAGGCGACCGGCATCACCAACAGCCAGCGGGGCAGCAGCCAGGCGATCAGCCCGTCCGGCACGCCGTTGGGGAATTCCTCGGCGATGGCCTCGTTGATCCGTTCGATGCGGTTTTCGGGGTTGGGATGGGTGCTCATGAACTCGGGCGGCCGCGGGCCTTGGCTGGCTTGGCCGAGCTTCTCCATCACCTTCGCCATCGAGCGCGGGTCATAGCCTGCTTCCGCCATGATGCGCACGCCGATCCGGTCAGACTGGAGTTCGTCATCACGGCCATACTTCATCGTGACCAACTGGCCGACCACCATCGCCAACTGGGCCGCGCCGGAGCTTTGCGGGTTGTCGGGGTCATAGAGCACCGCGGCCGCCGCGCCGGCCAACCCTTGGGTCAATTGGGCCTTGGCGACCTGCTCGGAGGTGTGGCGGCCCACGACATGGACGATCTCATGTGCCAAGACACCCGCTACTTCGCCTTCGGTCTCCATGATATTCAACAGACCGGCCGTGATAAAGATTTGACCACCGGGCAGGGCAAAGGCGTTGATGGTCTGCGGGTCGGCCAAGACATGGAAGTCGAACTCATAAGGGGAATCTGCCACTTCGCTGCCTTGGATAAGCTTCTGGCCGATCTCGTCGATCCGAGCTTGGACCTGTTCATCCTTGTAGAGGCCGCCGAACTGCGCCGCCATTTCGGGCGCGGCCTGCAGCCCCAGGGCGATCTCCTGGTCGACGGTATAGGCGATGCGTTGGTTCTCGCCTGTCACCGGGTTGTATTCTTCGCGTGTGCCAAAGAAGTAGCCGCCCACTGCGATCACGATCAAGACCAGCGCGATTAAGAGCCGTCCTGACATACTGCTGCCACGTCGCATCGTTTGTTCTCCTCACCCTTTTTAACAGGGGCCATTTGGAGGGGCCAAAATGGTTTTGTTTATATCGGTTTGTCGCCTGAGCACCGCCGGCGCAGCGAGAGCCGCGCCAGTGCCTTGTGCGAGAGTATAGCGAGGCACATCTTTGGACACAACGGCGCAGACGCCAGTCTGCGTCTGCCAACAGGGACAGCCCTTGGGTGGGGAACTCCCCCATCCTGCCGCCTACGCCTCTAGTGTGCGCCCAGGCACGACCGGCCAGGGCGCGGCCGATAAAAAGGCCGGTACGGGGTAGTTACACCCCATACCGGCCTGTCGCGTGCCGCTCCGCTGATCAAGTGGCAAGACTATATGTTCAAGACTACATGTTCCAGTCGCGCAGGATGCGCTCGACCTCTTCGGCGTGGCCGGTTTCATCGCGCACCATGTCTTCCAACTGGACGGCAAGCCCCTTGTCGCCGAACTCCTCGGCCTGCTTGGCCCGTTCCTTATAGCCCTGCACGGCGGCGCGTTCCGCTGTCAGCACCGCCTCCAGCAGCGCCTTGTTTGAGCCGGCTTCGGCTACCTTCGCCGGGACAGTGGTGGGCGTGCCGCCCAATGCCACGATCTTGTTGGCGAGAAATTGGGCATGTGTCTGCTCGTCGGGGACCTCTTGCAGAAAGAACTCCGCAAGCTGGGGCCGGTAGGGTCCGGTCACTTTGGCTGCATAGACAATATACTGGATGATCGCCGCCAACTCGTTGGAGAGGTCTTCATTCAGTTTCTGAATCAAGGTGTTTTTATCCATGCCCTAAGTCCTTTCATGCTGGTTGTGAAACTCATGCTGAACGCGGAGACTGGGCGGCAGCCATGAGCAGGGTCCATCGGGTTCTCAGGAAAATGGTGAGAAGCGCTGCACCCTGCAGTGTATCTCAGCTTAGGGCGCAAAGCAGGGGCCTGGCTTCCATTTTCCAGGCTTGCTTTGCGCCCCGCTGTTTTCCGGCGTGCAGGAGATGCCCACCATCTCCTGCACGCCTCAGGCCAACCGGTAGCCCGTCCAAGTCCCCCGGATGGTAGCGAAGTCTGCCAGCGGCGCCGCGCCGGTGGTCTGCCGGCAGGCAGCACGCGGCGTGGCGAGGGTCGGCCCAGAAGTTGCCCGGTGAACGATACTTGTGTGCCAGAACAGGCGTGTCGGGGGCACACCAAGTCTCATTCACCGGGCAGGCCTTCCGGTCCCTACCGCTACCCTCAAACTGCTGTCCTCAACCTACCGTCAATCTACCTACCTCGATGCCTTGCCGTGCCCCACCTCACGGCGTACCACCAAACGGCGCTTTGAGAAGCGCGCCAGAGGAATTGCTGACCAGGTTTGCGGTTGCGTGGCTGCCTAGGCCACGACGCGCCGTCCGAAGATGAGCGCCACCACAAAGAGCACAAGGAACACGAAGAAGAGAATCTTGGCGATGCCTGCCGCTGCGCCGGCGATGCCGCCGAACCCCAGCAGCGCCGCAACCAGCGCCACCACCAAGAAAATGACTGCCCAACGTAACATGTTTCACCCCCGTATCTGCGA
>QEUY01000594.1 GCA_003577365.1 Chloroflexota bacterium
CGAATTCCTCCTGTGCTTTGCGTCGCCAAAAGGCCATCGTTGCTTCCCTCCATGCTGAAACGAGATAGCTGGTGAATACTCAGCCTCAGCATGGAGGGCGGGTGTTGCAGGTACTGCAACATGGCTAAACGCAATCACGCGACATGAACAGTAAGCGCCCAGGATCGTCTGAGCGGATGGCGCGGCGTCCTGCGGGCCGAACGCCGTGCATGGCCCAACCAGGGTCGCTGCGGCGCGACATGTCAAAACAAGAACGCCTCAGCCAAAACGGCTGAGGTTGAAATCGGCAGAAGCAGCCGGGGCGCGCTGGATTCAACACATCTCTATCGGAGGTCGATGGTTGCCCTCTCGCCTGCTGCATGCGGGCCGAAAGGGTTCAGATTGAACACGGATGACTTAGTTCAAGCTCAGTGTAAGGGAGACAGCCGTGGGCGTCATCCGACATTTGACTTGTCGTCAGATGCTTTCACATGCGGCAGCATGGGGCCGAGAGCCGCGCAGATTCCGCTACCTTGGCAACCGAACCTGCGCGGCACGCAAAAGCCCACAGCGTATTAGACCCTGTCCTGCCCACTACCGTGCAGACACGCCGGTGCGCGGCCTCGTCGCGCGGGTCGACATGGTAGTTGAGGAAGTAACAGCAGGCTATCTCGGATGCGTTGGGTATGCTAGACCGCCTGGATGCGGGGGTCGTCGATGCGTACCCGCTCCCCTGCCTGGCTCGACACATAACACGCCAGCGTCATGCGCAGCGAGGTGCGCCCCTCCTGTGCGCCGGCGATGGGGGCGCGGCGTCCGTGGAAGAAGTCGGCCAGCGGGCCGGCCAGCCCCGCGATGCGTGCGCCGTGCGTCGGCGGCGTCGGGATGTCGCTGTAGGTCCACTCCTTGGTGTCGCCAAGATACCATTTGAGGCCCACAGCATCGGGCGGCCGCGGCACATTACAGCTTGGCACGTCGCCATAGTTTTGCACCAGGCTGCCCCGTTCGCCGATCACCTCGGTGGTGTTCTCGGCGGCCAAGCAGCTAAACGAGCAGGAGACCTCGGCGATCAGACCGTCGGCATAGCGGAAGAGCGCCACGCCGTTGGCATTGGGCACGTCGGGCCGATAGTTCGACGACAGCTCGGCCATGACGCTTTCCGGCACGCCCAGCAGCCAATGGATTAAGTCGATGGGATGGGCCGAGTCGTCCGCCCAGATGTCGCGATTGAGCGCCGGGTCAAAATGCCACATGCGCTTGATATCCCACAGTTGGGCGGGCAGACCATGGCGGCGACGCACCATGAAGATGCGGCCCAGCGTGCCGTCTGCGATACGCTCCTTGATGGCGATGTTCTGCGGGTCGACGCGCATCTGCCAGGCCATGGTAAAGGGCACGCCGTGGCGCTCCACCGCGGCGACGATGCGGTCGGCTTCGTCCAGGGTTAGGGCGATGGGTTTTTGCAGGGCGATGGCCTTGCCGGCGGCGGCGGCGCGCTCGACATGTTCGGCGTGCAGCGCGGTCTCAGAGCCGATCACCACCGCTTGCAGACCGGGATGTGCCAAAAATTCATCCAGCGCGGCATAGGGCTGAAGCTCGAAGGCGGCGGCGTTGTTAGCCAGCCGCGCCGGGTCATGATCCCAGGCGGCGACGACCTGGATCGCATGCTCAGGGTATTGCGCCCACTGCGTGCAGTAGGCGTTGACATGGCCGTGGGCAAAGCCCAAAATTCCAACTTGAAGGCGCATCGGTAACTCCGCATTGGGTGGGAGAGGGAGGGTAGCAAGTAGAACGGCGGCCATCGTCAAGGCGCCTATGGATGGCCGCATACGAGGTTTAGAACATGCCCACCCCGAGGCTCAGAGAGAACCTGAGCTGTGACAGCGGCACATGTTCATCGAATGCGCGGTTGGGCCGTTGATTCGCCAAACCGGAACTCTGAAACAAAATCCGGAGGTTTCGTAAGGGATTTGAAGTCTATATGGCACAAAACGCTTATGCGTATCATTCTATGTAGAACCGACCTCGGTGTCAAGCCCTGCCAAACTGCGATGGGTCGGGCGCCGGCTGCCAAGCGGCCCATGCTATGTTCGCCGCTCATGTGTTATAGTGAGCCTAACTCATCTTGAGACTACCCAATATGCGAGATCACCCTATCCGCTGACCGATGCCCATAAGGAGCGAGAGTGTGGAAGGCAGAGACCCCTTGGACAATTTGGCCGTTCTCCAGTTCTTGAACGGCTGCAGCACAGGCGCAGCCGCGGACGAGCACAGCATCTATCGCGCGATCGGCGTCGAGCCGATTATCAACTGCCGGGGCACGTTCACCATCATCGGCGGATCGGTCGAGCGCCCGGAGGTGCTGGCGGCGTATCAGCAAGCGTCACGCCACTTTGTGCAATACGATGAGCTGGCCGAGGGCGTCGGGCGGCGGCTGGCCGAAATCACCGGCGCCGAGTGGGGCATGATCCCCGCCGGCTGCGCAGCGGGGATCAAACATGTCACCGCCGCCTGTGTCACCGGCGGCAACCCCGAAAAGCTGATCCGCATCCCCGACCTGAGGGGTATGGACAAGACACAGGTGATCATGCCCCGCTATGCGCGCAATGCCTACGACCACGCTGTGCGCAACATCGGCGTCGAGATCGTGATGGTCGAAACGCCGGCAGAACTCGCCAGCGCCATCAATGCCAAGACGGCCATGATCTATCTGATGGCGGGCGAGGGATCGAAGAAGGGGCAGCCGCTCTCGTTGGAGGCCATCGTCGAAATCGCCCGGCCCGCCCAGGTCCCCGTGCTGGTCGACGCGGCCGCCGAAGACCTCACCATTCCCTGCATCCATTTGGAGAGGGGCGCGGATGTCGTCGCCTACAGCGGCGGCAAGGCGCTGTGCGGGCCGCAGGGCGCGGGGCTGCTGCTTGGCAACAAACAGATCTTGATGGCGGCGTGGCAGGCCAGCTCGCCGCATCACGGGCCGAACCGCGACAACAAGGTCAGCCGCGAGGAGATCATGGGCATGCTTGCCGCGGTCGAGGCTTGGGTGATCCGAGACCACGCCGCGGAATGGCAGACCTGGCTTGCCCGCCTCGACCACATCGCGCGGCGGGTAGAGCAGGTCGCAGGCGTGACGACGAGCGTCGAGCAGCCGTCCGGCCTTTCCAACCACTCGCCGACGCTTGTGATTCGTTGGGATCCGGCGGCGCTGCACGTCACCGGTGAGCAGGTGGCGGAAGCGTGTGCGCGTACCAAACCGCGCATTGCGCTGGGCAGCAGAGATACAGAGGGCGAGGCCACCCTTCGCATCACCCCCAGCCAGATGCAGCCGGGCAACGCCGAAGTCGTCGCCGAACGGCTCCACCATCTCCT
>QEUY01000595.1 GCA_003577365.1 Chloroflexota bacterium
CACTGCGGGCGCAACGCACACTGACGGCGCAGCGCCTCCCGGCGGCCCATCTCATCCCAGCTCGTGGGGCTACTCCACCGACCGTTCGCCTGCCTGGGGCCGGCTGTGACTGCCGCCCAGACAGCGCCGGCGTGGCGGCGGTGTGAGCGAGGCCTGGCGGCGGGGGGGAGCGCCGAGACAGGGGGGCGAAGCAGCGCCCAAGAGGAGGGGAGCAGGCCAAGACGCACAAGGAGAGGGGTCAGGAGAGGGGGGACGACCGCTGCGGCTGGGCCAGGGCGGTCACCCAGCCCCAAGGCCTACCGTACAGACGATAGGCCTTGGGCAACAAGCGCACTCCGGCTGCGGCTCGTGCTGGGAAACTCGGACGCAGCCCGAGAGCGGGGGGGCGCCTGCGGCAGGGCCGCGGGCAGCGACACCGTTTGCATTCTATCATCCTTCTCAAGCCGGTGCAACGGCGGTCCGTTTTGGGGCAGGGGGTCAGAAGGGGCCTTATCTTTCTCGATATCTTTCTCGATCAAAAAAGCCGGGCAGCCGGGGTTAAACTGCACTAACGCTGTAAGGTTGCAGGAGTGCGACATGAAATACTTGCGGTATCTTCTGATTCTGATGGGGCTGTGGGTTATGCTGGTAAGCAATATGGGGGACTGGCTGGGCGCGCCGGCGTTGACCCTCTATGCTTATCTCATTCTGGCGGTGTGTGCGGCGCTTCCCATCCTGTTTCCTCCCGTCAACCGCGCCTCGCCCTTTGTGTTGTTCTCGGCAGCGGTCGTGTTTTTGATCGGGCTGCGGGCGTTGGGCGGCTACGATCTGGATCAGCGCGGCCTGCAGGTGATCGCCGTGGAGGTCGTCGCCATCGGCGTAACCATCCTGCTGGCGACCTTGGCCGGGGCGCAGATCAACGCCGTGCAAAGCCTGTTTGATTCGCTGGGTGTAAGCAAACTGCAGCAGCCTGTCGGCACGTTCGACGAGGGCCAGCACGCCATCTATCGCGAGGTGCGCTGGGCGCGGCGCTATCAGCGCCATCTGGCTCTGTTGGCGATTTCGATCAACGCCGACTCGCTCGAGCGTTTGCTGGGGCGTCAGAACCGGGAGACATTGGCGCACCGGTTGGCCAAAGAGGCGCAGAGCGAGATCTGGCACGCCTATGCGCTGAACCAGCTCGCCAAGTTGTTGACCGACGAACTGGGCGATAACGCCATCATCACCCGGCGACGCCAGCATTTTGTCGTCGTTCTGGCCGAGACAGACGCCGAGCAGGTCACTCCTATTGTCGAACGGCTCCGTGAGCTGTCCGACACTGGGTTGGGGTTGAAGCTGGATGTCGGCGTCGCCGTCTTCCCCGACGAGGCGGTTACGTTTGAGGCGCTGCTGCAGCAGGCCGAGACGCTGATGGCAGGCACGCAACCTGCGCCCCTACCTGTGCCCCGCCCGCGCGGGGAGGATACATCCAAACCGGCTGTGATCGTCGCCAGTCGCCAGGAGATCAGGGCCACCGACGAGGCGATCCCGTCGGTATAGCCGCTCTGTCATCGCCGCTCCGGTGTCGCCACGGCTACCGCTCACAGCCGCATCGACGCAGCCGGAGCGACTCTTTGTGTGAGCCGTATTTCGTGAGGTACGTCTGCGAACCCGTTTGCAGACTACATTGAGGGCGTGCAAGTCTTTAGCGCGTGTAAGTCTAGAGCATACAAGTCTAGGGTGTGCAACTGCGAAGGAGCCGGACTTGATTCAACATTATTTACGCATCGCCCGCCGTTGGCTTTGGCTATTGGTGCTGGCTACGCTGTTCACCGGGGCGGTCGGCTATGTGATTGCCAAACAGCAGTCGCACAGCTACAGTGCGTCGACGCGTGTTATCATCGGCCCTGGCCTTGAAAGCCCCGACCCCAACCTGGAGGAGTTGCGCACCGCCGGCATGTTGATGCAGACCTACGCCGAGTTGATCACGACGCGGCCCATTTTGGAGAGCGTGATCGGCAGCCTGGGCTTGCAGACAACCGCCGACCGGCTTGCCAAAAGCGTCAGCCTGCACAGCGATGATACGACGCGCATCCTCACCATCCGTGTGGAATGGGACGACCCCAGCGAAGCGGTCAACATTGTCAACGCCATCGCCAATGTGTTGATCAACATCGGGCCGGTCGGGTCCGAGGAATCGGAAGCGCGCATCAAAGACCAAACCCGCACCCAGATCACCTATCTGGAGCAGGAGATCGCCGGTTTGGAGGCCACGCTGGCCCAACTGGAGCAGGACTTTGAGGCGGCCACCAACCGCGAGGAAAAGCGGCTCTATGGCGATCAGATCGCCCTGCGCCGCGCCCAACTGGCCGATGCCAGCCGCAGCGTGATCTCGCTCGAACAGTCGCTCATGCAGAGCCAGACCAACCGCGTCAAGATCATCGAACCCGCCGTGGCCGCCGTGTTGGTGGACCCGGAGCTGGAGTTGACGGTCGCCATGGCGGCGTTGGCCGGTCTCATTCTGGCCTTGGTCGTCGTCTTCACGCTCGAATTCTTGGGCGATGTGATCCGCGGCGAGGAGGACTTGGTCGGCCTCACCCACATGCCGCTGTTGGGGGTGATCGCCAAGCACAAGCCTTTGCACGGCGTGGGGCGCGATCACTTTGTCGCCTACAGCATGCCCGAATCGCGCACGGCTGAGAACTATCGTCTACTGGCCAGCCGGCTGATCTTGAGCCGTTACCGCGCCACGCCGGCGGCGCGGCCTCTGCCCGCCGCCGGCCAAGACTCCCAGAGCCAGACGGGCGCGCTCACCCCGGCGGAGCGCCCCTTCCGCTCCCTGCTGATCAGCGGGACGCATATCAACGGCGCGGGCAGCAGTGAAATTGCGGCCAATCTAGCGGTGATCCTGGCGCAGACCGGGCATCGCGTGATCCTGGTGGATGCCAACCTGCACCAGCCGGATATGAGCGGGCTGTTTGGCGTCAGCAACCGGGTCAGCCTGTCGAACCTGTTGGCGGGCCAACCGGTAGAGGGCCAACTGACCCCCCTGTCCTGGCTGCCTACCCTCTCGATCCTCTCCAGCGGCCCCATCCCTGCCAAGAGCTTTGACCTCCTGGCATCGGCGCGCATGACTGAGCTGATCCGCGAACTGGAAGAGCAGGCCGACCTGGTGCTGATCGCGGCCTCGCCGCTGCTGCTCTACGCCGACAGCTTGATCCTGGCCTCGCGCGTCGACGGCGTGGTGGTGGTGGCGGAGCAAGGCACGACACGCCGCGCCACCCTGGTCGAGATCGTCGAGAGCCTGCACGCCTATGGCGCGTCGATCCTGGGGGTCGTCTTGGATCAAAACCGCACCTCACGCGCGGCCCGGCGCGCGCTCCCCGCCGCGGCTGCCAGCAGCGCGGGCAACGGGGCGATCCAGATGCAGTCGGTCGGGCGTGTTGTGAAGTAGCCCTATGGTTAGCATCGTCGCGGCCAACATCGCTGGGGCAGGCACTACGGGAGCTGACCTCACCGAGATCAGTGCCGGCCAAACACACACACATGCAGGGGCACGGATGAACGCGCGTTTCCTCGACCTGTTCGCCTGTTTTGAACGCGAACAGATCGCCTACTGTCTGATGCGCGATGCGCAGCAACCGGACGCAAACGGGGCCGAACTGGACATCCTCGTTCAGGCTTCGCATCTGCCGCGCGCTGCCGCGCTGCTGGCCCGGCTTGGCTTTCTGCCCTTGCCCAGC
>QEUY01000596.1 GCA_003577365.1 Chloroflexota bacterium
GGCAGATGCACGACCGTCACCAGCGGGTTCAGCGCCACCGCTTGTGACGCCTGTTCCGGCCCGATGATCCCGCCGCGCTCAGGATCGCCCCGCACCAAGAGCACCGGCTCCTTAAACTGGGCCACCTGTTCGGTCCAGGGCGTGCGGTTCCGGCCCACATATTCCACGACGTTGGGGCTGACCTTGTACTTGGCCTCGACCCACGGCGCGAACTCCTCCTCCGCCCACAGTGGGTTGTCGGCGCGGCCTTCCGCCAGCAGTTGCTGGCGCGCCAGCTCTGTGCGCCGTTCGATGCGCTCCGCCCATTCAGCAGCGGCATTTTGATTGGCGTTCTCTTCGCCCGGCATCCGCCACGGCGGGTCTTCCAGCACCGCGCCTGCCGTCAGCCCTGGGTAGGCCGCCAAGAGATTCGCCGCACTCCCCGCGCCCATCGAATGGCCGATCACAGCGGGCCGGTCGAGTCCCAACTGGCGGATCACTGCCGCCAGATCGCCGGCATGGTCGCGCGGGCTGTAGCCGCGCTCAGGCTTGTCCGAATCGCCATGGCCGCGCGCATCCACCATGATCAAGTCGTACTCTGGCTCCAAAGCATGTGCCAGCCGGGTCCAACACAGCCCGTTGTCGGTGATCCCGTGGGCCAACACGACCGGCGGTTTGTTACCCCCCGTGCGGTGATAATGGATGCGCACACCGCCTGCGTCCACATCGCCAGCTTTCCAACCCTGCCCAGAATCCATCGCCTATCCTCTCAATCGTCGGCTGCAGCTTCAGCCTGGGTAGGTGGCGCAACCGGATGCGCCAGAGGGGAAGGTCGCACAGACGCTTCGGCCTCGCTACCGGCGGCCGCATCGCTCAGCGGCCCATAGCGCCGCAGTTCAGGCGACGCCAACGCGGTCGCGCCCACGACCAGCAGCGTACCGATCCCGCCGCTGACCACCGAAAAGACCGGCCCGAAGAAGTGGGCCACCACGCCCGACTCCAGCCCCCCCAGTTCATTCGACGCGCCGATAAAAATGCTATTCACAGCCGATACGCGGCCGCGCATATAATCCGGCGTCAGCAGTTGCAGCAGCGTCTGCCGGACGACCATGCTCACATTGTCAAACGCCCCCGTCAAGAACAACATCACAAACGAGAGCCAAAACGACCGGGAAAACCCAAAAACGATCGTCGCCACGCCAAACGCGGCCACGCTCAGCAGCAGGGTACGCCCGGCGCGCTGCATAGGCGGCAAGTAGATCAGCAGCAGCGCCATCACCAGCGCGCCCACCGCAGGCGCGGCGCGCAGCCAGCCAAACCCCGTCGCACCCACCCGCAAGATGTCTTCGGCAAAGATCGGCAGCAGATAGACCGCCCCGCCCAGCAAGACTGCAAACATATCCAGCGAGATCATGGTCAGGATGATCCGTTTCTCAAACACAAAGCGGATCCCCGCCACCAGCGTCTGAAAATTTGCCGCGCCGACCGCCTTCGAGTCATGCCCAAATTCAAGCCGCGCCAACATCGCCATATAGATCAGCGAGCTTGCCGCCGTGATGACATAGGCCAGCGGCACGTTGAACGCCACCACCAACCCGCCCAGCGCCGGCCCCACCACCGCCGAAATCTGCATCAGGCTGGTATTCCACATCACCGCGTTGGGAAAGACCGGCTTCGGCACCAATTGCGGCATCAGCGCAGACCGCGCCGGGCGGCCCAGCGTCACCGCCGTTGCGTCGAGAAACAAAAAGAGGTACATCGCCGCCACAGATCCCCGCGTGTAGGAGAGCCAGGCCAGCGCCAGCGATGTCAAGGTCATCAGCCCCAGGCTGACCATCATCAACCGTGGCCGGTTGAATTTGTCCGCCAGATAGCCGGCGGGCAGCGCAAAGGCCATCGTGGGCAGCGCCTGCGCCAGCCCCACCATCCCCAACGCCAGCGCATCCTCCGTGCGCTGATACATCTCCCAACCGATCGCCACGCTTTGGATGCGCGTCCCCAACATGGCGATGATCCAGCCAAACAGGTAGGATCTGTACGCAGGCACGCGAAACGCTGCGTATGGATCGCGCGCGCCGTTTCCTCGGAAATCAGACCCAGTTGGAGACATGCAACCTCTTGCCTAGGGCGGCGCGACAGCCTGCCTGGCGATGCGATGGTTTCCATACCGCGGCCCATGCCGCGACCCCACTCAACTGACTCTATTCGGCAGATGGCCGCGCGCCCAACAGCTCCAGCGCCTTCAGCATCTGCGTGTCTGCACTGGCCGAGAGTTCTTCTGCGGTCATCCTCTTCACCTCCTCCGGCGTCAGCAGATCCGCCTCGATCGGCAGTTCCACCGCCACATCAGGGCTGATCCCCTGCTTGCGGATCAGGCGGCCATTCGGCGTCAACCACTGCCGAGTTCCCAACAGCAACGCCGACCCATCATCCAAAATATAAGGCTGAAGCACAGTCCCTGTGCCAAACGTCGTTTCACCCACCAACTGGCCCCGCCCGTGGTCCTGGATCGCGCCGGCAAAGATCTCCGCCGAGCTGGCCGACCCTGGGTTGATCAGCACCGCCAGCGGCAGGTCCGTCGCCACGCCGCCCGACTCCACGGCATAGGCCTTACGCCGTCCTTGCGCGTCCTCCTCCAGCAGCACGTTGCCATCCTTCAGAAACTGGCTCGTGACCGAGATCGCCTGCTCCAGCAGCCCGCCTGGATTGTTGCGCACGTCGACGATCAACGCCTCGGCCCCGGCTTGTTTCGCTTCATTCACCGAGCGCACCACATCCGGCAAGGCGTTGGCGCTAAACTGGCTCAACCGGATCAACGCCACCTGCGTACCTGGAATCATCGCCCAACTGGCCGCTGGCACCTTGATCTCGCCGCGCGTGATCGTCACCTCCAGGCTGCGGTTCTCGTCGGGTCGCAGCAGCGAGAGCGTCACCTCTGTCCCTTCTGGGCCGCGGATCTTCGCCACGATCTCGTTGAGCGGCAGCGTCGTCACATCCTCGCCGTCCACCTTGATGATAATATCGCCCGCCTTCACGCCCGCCTGGTCGGCAGGCGACCCGTCGAAGGGCGCGACGATCACCGGCAGCTGATCGCGGATCCCCAGTTGCGCGCCGATCCCGCTGAACGTGCCCGACAGGTCCGACTGCTGGCGCTCGCGCTCCTCAGGCGTCAAAAACGCCGTATGGCCCTCGTCGCCCAGCGCAGCCACCATCCCGCGGATCGCGCCATAGGTCATGGCCGTCGGGTCCAACGCGTTCCGGTCGACAAAATTCTGCTGGACAATATCCCACGCCTGCCAGAAGACGCCGAACTGCTCCGGCTCTTCGCCGCTCCCCCCTCGCCAGAGCGCGCCGCCA
>QEUY01000597.1 GCA_003577365.1 Chloroflexota bacterium
ACCGAGCCGACGCGCGGCTATGCCGACGTCTATGGCCGCATCAGTTCGCTGCTGGAGGTGGGCACGGGCTTTCATCCGGAGTTGACGGGCCGCGAGAATATCTTTCTCAACGGCTCGATCTTGGGTATGCGCAAGCGCGAGATCGAACGCCAGTTTGACGCGATCGTCGACTTCGCCGAAATCGAACAGTTTCTCGATACGCCGGTCAAGCACTATTCAAGCGGGATGTATGTGCGGCTGGCCTTTGCGGTGGCGGCCCATCTGGAGCCGGAGATCCTGCTGGTAGACGAGGTGCTGGCCGTGGGCGACATCGCCTTTCAAAAGAAATGCCTGGGCAAGATGGACGACGTCTCCAAGCAGGGGCGCACGGTGATCTTTGTCAGCCATAACCTCAACGCGTTGCAGCGCCTATGCACACGGTCGCTCCTGCTCAACCACGGGCGGCTGGTGGCCGAGGGCAAGACCGATGCCGTGATCGCCCGCTATCTGAACGAGCGCACGTCGAGCGGCGCGCCGGACACTTGGATCGACCTGACGGACAAAGCACGCGAGGGCACAGGCCGTGTGCGCTTTGCGGCGGTCGCCTACAGCAGCCACAACCCGCTGGCAGCGCATCAACCCTACGCCAATGGGCCGCTGGAGATCACGCTCGACCTGGTGTCGGACGCGCCGCGCACGGTGGACAGCATTGCCGCCACCCTTTATGACCGTTATGGGACCAAGTTGGTCAACGCCGACACGCTGGCCCTAGGCGAAGCCGTGACCTTGGCCGCGGGCCACTCGCTCCTCCACCTACACGTCGAACGGCTGCATCTCAACCCAGGCATCTACATGCTGGGGCTGTGGGCCGCCAATCCCCCCGGCGAGATGTTCGACAGCCTGCCCACCGCTATCCAGTTGGAGGTGGTGGAGTTGGAATCGGAGAAGATCCGCGTCGAGGCCGACGGCGTCGTGCCCTGCGAGTTCCGCGTGCGCATTGGGCCGGACACGCCGCACCAGCCGGCCTGGGCCTAGCATTCATAAACACAGCCGGCATCAACGCAGGCACGCAACGGGGCCTCACGCCCCAACACGATCAAGCACATCCAAGCTATATGACCCTATGCGTTCAGACCTAGCGATATCGGGAGCTTCATGGTGGTTGTGTACGGGTCCTGCCAGACTAAGACAACGGCGATGGCTATCCCCCCCTCGAGTTGGCGAAAAGTCAATCGGCATTTCATCTGCGCGAGCGATGCTCAAGTGGGGGTACCCTATGCGGATTGTCTTTGTTTCCCACTTCTACCCTCCCAAATACAACGCGGGCACGGAAAACTATACCGCCGGGCTGGCCGCGGCGTTTCGGGCGGAGGGGCATGAAGTTCAAGTTGTCTGCGCCGAGGATTGGGAAAGCGGCCGCGCCTATTGGAATGGGGTGACGCACGATACCCGGGACGGGGTGTCGGTGCATCGCATCCATCTCAATTGGACACAGGCGCATGATCCCAACCGCGTGCTCTATCTTAGCCCGCTGGTCGACACCTGGTTCGACCAGTTCTTGGCGCAGACCCGGCCCGATATTGTCCATGTGATGTCGGCCTACTCGTTAGGGATCGGCGTCCTGCGCAGCGTCCGGCGCGCCGGCATCCCGCTGCTGTTGACGCTGATGGATTTCTGGTTCCTGTGCCCCAGCATTCAACTGCTGCGCAGCGACGGCCATCTGTGTGACGGCAAGACAACCGCCTGGGAGTGCCAAGCCTGCTTGCTGGAGCGTTCGGGCTGGTTCCGGCAGTTTAACCACGCGCTGCCGCAGGCCGCCGTCCAAGCGCCCCTCTTCGGGACGCTGGCCCACCTCCCGCTGATCACACGGCGGCGCGGGCTGCGCGGCATGTTGCTCAACATGCAGGAGCGCAAACGGCTGATGGCGGAGGTGCTCGACCTGCCCGACAAGGTGGTCTCCCATTCGGCCTTTTTGCGCGACCTCTTTGCCCAACACACAGGCCGCGCCATCGACGTGCTGCCGCTGGGCCACGACCTGTCGTGGCGCGGCGCGGGGGTTACCAAGACCCCTTCGCCGGTGCTGCGCTTCGGGTACATCGGCCAACTGCACCCGACCAAAGGGGTGCATCTCTTGGTAGAAGCCTTTCACCACGCTAGGCTGGGCGAGGCGGCGCGGCTCGACATCTGGGGCGATACCAGCCGCGACCCGGCCTATGTGCAGTCGCTGCGCCGCCTGATCCAGAATCACCCCGCCATCCAGCTGCGCGGACGTTTTGAGCGGCCCACGTTGGCGGCAGTCCTGGCCGAGATCGACGCGCTGGTCGTGCCTTCGATCTGGTACGAAAATGCGCCGCTTGTGATCCACGAGGCCTTTGCCGCCAAGACGCCAGTCGTTACCTCCAAGCTGGGCGGGATGGCCGAAGCCGTGCGGCATGAGGTAGACGGGCTGCTCTTTGCCCACAACGATGTCACAGCGTTGGCCCAGGCGCTGCGGCGGCTCTGCCGCCAGCCGGGCCTGCTTGGGCAATTGGAGGCGGGCATCCCCGCCGTGAAGACCGTCGACCAGGAAGTCGGCGAGTTGACCGCCATCTATGAGGAGTTGGTGAGCCGCCGTGCGGCGGTCGCCCTCCCGCCGCAGGCCTAGCGCCGTGCGGGGACAGCCAAAGGGACTCAAGCACACGCCATGCAACCGGGACTTGTGAGCATTCTGATGCCGGCCTATAACGGCGCAGAGTTTATCCGCCAGGCCGTGGACAGCGTGATCGTCCAGAGCTACCCGCAGTGGGAACTGGTCGTGGTCGACGACGGCTCGACCGATCAGACGGCGGCGATCATCGCCGGCTACCCCGATGCGCGCATCCGCTATGCCTTTCAGGAGAACCGCGGGCAGGCGGCGGCGCTCAACCGTGGGTTGGCGTTGGCCGAAGGCGAGTTTATCACCACGCTCGACGTGGACGACTGGCTGGCGGTGGACAGCCTGGCCGACCGGGTCGCTTATTTGGCGCATCACCTGGAGGACGGCGCAGTCTATGGCAATGGCTTCTACTGTGACGTGGCGGGCCGCCCGCTGATGCGCTTCTCTGAAAACCGCGTCGGCGACGTGGCGGGCGATGTCTACGCCACGCTGATCTATACGCCGTTCTTTGGCACGGGGGCCAACGTCATGGTGCGCCGCCAGGTGCTTGACCAACACCAGATCCAATACGATGAGTCGATTGTTTGGTGTCAAGACTATGACTTTTACATCCGCATCGCGGCCGTCGCCCGCTTTGGGCTGGTCCACACACCGACGGTCTGGTATCGGCTGCATGCCGCCAACATGACCATGGCAATGACCAAAACGCGGCAGCT
>QEUY01000598.1 GCA_003577365.1 Chloroflexota bacterium
ACTAGGACCGTTACCCAACGATTCATGCCTGCATCCTCTAAAGCTGAAGCAGCTTAAACTCCTCCGCGAAACTATAGCCCGGCTTCTCGCCCGTCTTCGCCGCCCGCTCGCGGATGCGCTCGTCGAGTTTGGTGGTGTCGGTGCCAACTTGGCTCACATGGCAGGCCAGCGCCTCGACCCGGCGTCCAATCGTGTCGCTGACATCCTCCCAATGGTCAGGGTGATCCGTCCAAAACAGATAAACCTGCTTCACGCGCCAGGGGTCTTCATCTTCGACCAATTGCTCGGCAAAGATGTTCCATTCACGCGCCGCAAAGATCGCATCCAGCGCCGCAAAGCCCGCCGCCCGGTGATCCGGATGCAACTGGTAATGCTTCCACGGGTCGATCGCAAACACAATATGGGGCTTGTGGCGGCGCAGCAAATTCGCCAGTTGGCCGCGCAGCGCCAGCGTGTTTTCCAAGATGCCATCGGCGTAGCGCAGATAGATTACCTCCTTGACGCCCAGCACCGCCGCCGCGGCGCGCTGCTCGCGCTCGCGCGTCGCCGCAAGCTGGCCCGGCCGCACCCCTGGATCATGGCTGCCTTTATCGCCACTGGTAAGCAGGACATAGGTGATCTCCTTGCCCTGTCCGGCCAACTTGGCAATGGTCGCGCCGCAGCCAAACTCCGGGTCATCCGGATGTGCGGCAATGACCATCACGCGATCCAAACTCTCTTGCTGCTCACTCATGAAGCATCACGTCTCCTGGGGTGGCGGTGAGACCGGCCCGCGCGCAGCCTATCCGCCCGCAGGCGCACACCATATCGGTCATTATCGGTCATTATCGGTCATTCAGAACCGGGCAACCAGATAGCGGCCAATCCAACAGCAGTCAGCGCAACCAAGGCCAATGGCCGCCCGGCGAACAGGGCGGCGCAGGCCAACACCGCACGCCCCTGGTTTGCGAGTATAGCGGACAGTGCCAAGCCAGGTCAAAGCAGACAGCCCCTGCACAGGGGTGTCACCCCGACCCGCCCTCCAACGTGAGCGTTTGCCCCGCCCGGCTATTGGCTGCAACCCTCCCATCTGAAGTAAGATGGTGAGCAACCGTCTACATTCATTACGCCCGGCGGTCGCTGTCCCCCTGGCGGCAGCGCCGCTCCACGCCTGCACCGAAGAGGCTACCATGCCCGCATCTGGGTTAAAGATCACCGAAATTCGCTTGCTCAACCTGCGCGTTGTCGAGGAAATTGGCGCGATCGAGCCGGCCTGGGACCTGGGAGGCCGCATGCAGTTTCGCCGCGGCGGCGGAACCGTGACCGAAATCCACACCGACGGCGGCATCACCGGCCTCGGCCCTGGCTTTCATCCCTCGCTGCTCGCCGTAGTCAACCAGCGTCTGCAGGGCCAAGACCCCTTCGACACGGAGCACCTGTCCGGCGTGCTGCGCTACTACGCCCACGGCACAGCCTATCAAGGGGCCGCCGGCATCGACATCGCCCTGTGGGACATCGTCGGCAAAGCGTGCGGCCAGCCGCTCAACAAGCTGTTTGGCGGCGGCCGCGACCGCGTGCCCGCCTACGCCAGCATGGTCCAACTGGCCACCCCCGAACAACGCGCCGATCTGGCCGCGCAGTTGGCCGATCAAGGCTGGCAGGCCATCAAGCTGCGCCTCCATCACCCTACCATGCAGGAGGACCTGCGCACCGTCGAACTGGTGCGCCGCGCCGTAGGCGACCGCATGGCGATCATGGTCGACGCCAATCAGGCGCAGTCGGCAGGCGTCTGGCAGCCCGGCCTCGTCTGGGACTATCGCCGCGCCCTCGAAACTGCGCGCGAACTCGACAAGCTGGGCTGCTACTGGCTCGAGGAACCGCTGCCCCGCTATGCCTTCAAAGACCTAGCGCGCATCAACGCCGACGTCGCTATGCCCATCGCCGGCGGCGAGAACAACCGCGGCATCCATGAGTTTGTGCAGATGCTGGAGATGAACGTCTATGACATCCTCCAGCCCGAAAGCATGGTCAATATCGGCATCACCGACCTGCGCAAGATCGGCGTCCTGGCCGAAGCCTACGGCAAGAAGATTGTGCCCCACCACGGCGGGCGCAACCTGGGCACCATCGCCCACCTCCACCTCGTCGCCGCCTGGCCTCACTCGCCCTATCTGGAAGTCCTCCACGACCCGCCCATCGGCGACTACATCTACGGCTTCTCGATCCTACAAGACCCGCCCACCGTCGATGCCGACGGCTGCATCGCCGTCCCCACCAAGCCGGGTCTGGGAGTTGAACTCGACCGCGATCTGGTCGCCGACGTGCTCACAGCCAAATGAACCGAGGAACGCTCTACGCCCTCACAGCCTATGTCCTGTGGGGCCTTTTACCGATCTACTGGAAGGCGCTGGCCGCCGTGCCCGCGCTCCAGACCACTGCCCATCGCGTGCTCTGGTCAGCACTCTTCGTCGCCGGGGTCTTGGCGCTGCGCCGCGATTGGCGCTGGCTCAAACCCGCCCTGCGCTCGCCGCGCATCCTGCTTACCTTCGGCGCAACCGCCGCGCTGATTCTCGTCAACTGGCTCTCCTACATCTACGCCGTCAACATCGGCCAGATCCTCGAGACCAGCCTGGGCTACTTCATCCTGCCGCTCGTCAACGTGCTGCTGGCCATCGTCTTTCTGCATGAGCGGCCGCGGCCTTGGCAGTGGCTTGCCATCGCCATCGCGGCCGTCGGCGTCGTCTATCTGGCCGCCACCTATGGCCGCCTGCCCTGGATCGCGCTCACCCTGGCCTTTTCGTTTGGCTTCTATGGGCTGCTGAAGAAAAAGACGACGCTGGGCGCGCTCGAAGGGCAGTTCCTAGAGACCGGGATTCTGATCGTGCCCGTGCTGGCCTATCTTGGCTTCCTGGAGTTCAACGGCACATCCGCCCTACACGGCGCGCCCTGGACGACGCTCGCGCTGCTGATCCTCTCAGGCGTGGTCACCGCCATCCCCCTGATCCTGTTCGCCGCCGGCGCGCAGCGCGTTCCGCTCACCGTGATGGGCCTGCTGCAATACATCTCGCCCACGATCTCGTTTATCCTGGGCGTCCTGCTCTATCATGAGCCGTTCAACCCGACCCTGCTGACAGGCTACACGTTCATTTGGATCGCGCTGGCGATCTTCACCGCCGAGAGCATCACCACGCGCCGCCGTCTGCATCTAGCCTTGCGCCCGCGCTGAGGCGCATGTGGCCCCACGAGCCAGAAAGTGACCAGGAAACATAACATGAGCTTTGGAATCACCAAAACCATCCCCGCAGAACGCGGACAGGCTGCCGTCGATGCGCTCTATGACGGCAGCCTG
>QEUY01000599.1 GCA_003577365.1 Chloroflexota bacterium
GCAAACTCCGGCACCGCGATCGGGATCGGCCGCGGGTCGCCGGGCCGCGACTCGGCATAGGGGTTGACCATTTGCGCCGTACCCGCCGCATTGGGCTTACCCACATCGCCTGTGCCATAGCCAAACAGCGTCAGCGCCGTGTCATACAGCTCGATCGGAACGAGGCAGAAGGTCGGCCACAGCGCCAAGGGGCTGCTGGTGCCCGGAATGCTCTGGTTCCAGATACGCTGCCGCGCCTTGGCCCATTCGCCTTCGCTCAACGCGGCAGTGTCCAGATTGCCGTGATCGATGTGAAAGAGCGCCTTGCCGTCCTCCGCCAGCGCTGGCCCCACCCCGGCATTGGCGGTGAAGAGGCCGGCGATGGCGGCGCTGCGCGTGCGGATGCTCGCCTTGACCATCTCGCGCGGGATGGCCTGAATGCGCTGGATGTCGCTGCGGCGGATCGCCTCCAGCGTAATCCCCACATAGTGGCCGCGCTTGGTAAAGGTCATGCTCTCCTTGCTGTCGCCCACGCTGGCCTCCGTATAGGCTGCGCCCTCGGCCACGCTGGGCAGGTTCGCCAGCCCGTCCACCATGATCAGCTCCACCTGATGCGTGCTGCCGTCGTGCGGAACCACGTCGACAATCGCCTCATACCAGCGGTAGGTGACCAGGTTGTCATAGTGCATCTGCACCACCTTGTTGAGGCTGTTGACCACCATGCCCGCCAGCGTCGTGGTTGTGGCCGCGGCCAACTGGCTCCATTCGGGGTTGAAGACGCCATACCAGTTGTGGTCGCCGGTGATCGCCTGGTAAAGATCGCGCAGCGAGCGCAGCGAAGGCGGCGGGGTGGGTTCATCGCGCACGCCAAACAGCCAGTTGAGCGCGGTCTGGATGCGGTCTTCGGGCGTCTGCATCATCCCCGCGCCGATGGGTCGCAGCCCCTGCACCACGGCGCGGCTGGGCGCGGCGCTCTCAGCGCGGCGCTGCGCCTCGACCAGTTGGGCGGCAAAGACCAGGTCGCGGCCCTGGGCGGCCAGCCGCACGCTCTCGCGCCCGGCGGGCGATAGCCCGGCAGCGTCGATCAGCGCGTCGACCCGCTGTTGGGCCAACAGCGCCTGCATCTGCTGAAGCTGGTGGGAAAGCCGCGCCACCTCAGCCTGCGGCTCGCCCTCGGCCTCACTGCCTCCTTCGACACCGCTTGCCCCCGCGCCTGCGCTCACGGTGACAGGGTACATCTGCCCATTGGGCAGCAAGATCGCCTTGTCGCGCAGACCACCCCTGTGCATCCCGTCCCTGCTTACCATGTCCCTGCTCATCATGCCCTTGTTCATCGTGACCCTAGCCTCCTTTAGTTGACAGAGCTCTTCAATGATATGGGTGCCCGGCACGGCAGGCGCGTTGACCGCGCTCGTCTCCTTGCCAGACGGCCCCAGAAAGACCAACTCGCATACGGCTGTCTGTTCCTGCCGCGGGTTGCCCTGCGCGGCGACCGGATAGCGGCGGCCCGGCCAGTGGTCGCACGCAAACCAGTCTTGCCCGCAGATCGAACATTCCACCCCGCTGTAGGTCCAGCCGATGCTAAAGCGGTCGATCACCCCTTCCAGAAAATCGCGCATCCCGCGCTGCGTCGTCAGCCGGATATGCTGATGAAACTCCCGGTTCTCTTGCCCCTCTGCATGCCGCAAAGGGTCAAGCATCGGCCCGGCCAAGCTGCTTGCCAGCACCACGCCATCGCGCGCGCCGATGTCGCCCACGTCGTGGTTGCGCAGAAAGGGCAGCCCGGCAAAGCTCGCCGCAAACGCGGGCAGGTCTTCGGGCCGGAAACGCACGTGGTTGGCGTTCGGCCCCGTGCGGTAGACCACCGCTCGAAAATCCAGCGCGGGGAGCGTCCCCGCGGCCAGCCGTTCACGCAGTCGCTGCCGCCGTGTCTCGCTCCAGCGGTCGCCCGCCGCGGTCAGCACCGCGGTCTGCAGCGGCGCGCTCATCCCAATATGCAGCGTGTTCATGCCGTCCATGCGACCTGTCCTCCTGCAAGTCCTCACACAATTTTCCGTGCGATCCCTCACTCAGAATCATCTCAAACTCTTGCGCGCTTAACGCTTCGCCCACAAACTTGGCAAAGAGCCGCAGCGCCATGCGCCGGTAGGCAGGGCCATCCCCCACCAGGCCGGCCAACGTCTGCAAGCTGCCCGCCAAGTGTGCGGCCGCGGTCGCCAACTCCTGGTTATCCTCTGGGCTGATGTCGGGCGTGACGACCGTCACATCGGCGTGCGTTACGGCGCGGCCGCGATAGCCGGTGATCGCGACCCAGCGGCCATAGGCATGCAGCGCCAGGTCGGCCAACAGCCAGGCTAGATAGGCCTGCCGTCTGCGCAGAAAACGGCGGCGCAGCTCGGCCATCGCCTGCCCGGTCGCCAGGTTGGCATCCTCTCCCTCGCCCAGATCCAGCAGCCCGGTCCCCGGCCCGCCCGCCGCGATCATCCAGCGCAGGGCGCGGCCATCCTTTTCGGCGTCGGCGGCGTGCAGATTGGGCGTCACCGCCTGCCACTCCTCGGCCCCCTGCTCGGCGATGATCACGCTGCCGGCATCGGGCGGGGTGCGGTAACGTTCCTCCAGCGTGGCGCGCAGCCGGCCCGGCGCATGCACGATCCACAGAAAGGCGCGCATCGCCGCGTTGAGCCGCACGCGGTCTTCCAGCCAGCGCGAATAGCGGCGCAGCCAGGGCAGGATCGGGGCCAGGTCGCTTTCGCCGCGCACCGCGCCCACCGGCCGGTTGACGGCGTAGTGCAGCATCAGCGGCGTGGCGGGCTGGGCGGCCTCGGCATGGGCCAGCCCGGCCCACCAGACATCCGCCTCGCCCGGCCCGCGGCGCTCGCGATAGCGCCGCTCGGCCTCATAATCCTCCGGGTCAAAATCGACTTCCTCGATCTGGCAGGCCGCCACGGCGCGCACCGACGCAAAACCGGTCTGTGGGTCGGTGAACAGCACCAGAAACAACTCGCCGCTGCGCGCCAGTTCGTCGCTCCATTCCTCCACGCGCTGCGCCAGCCGGTTCTGCGCCCAAAAGGTCTGCAAAAAACGGGCCAAGGCGGGGTCGTCGCTGTGCAGGCTGATCCCCGGCCCGACCACATAGGCGGTGGTCAGCCCCACCAGCCGCCGCGCCAGCGGATGTTTGCGCCACGCCTCGCGTGCATCGGTGAAATCCTGCACCCACTCGGCCCACGGTTTGTCATGCGGGCTGCCGCGCTGCAGCGCCAGCCCATCCTCGGCATGGCCCACCGGCACAGCGGTCACCGCAGCGCGGCCCAACAGGCGCGCCGTCTGCTCTCTCCACTTCATCGA
>QEUY01000600.1 GCA_003577365.1 Chloroflexota bacterium
TGGGATAGAGCTTACGTGATACAAAATACTCATCCTGCAGCGCCACTTCCTCGAGCTTGAGCGCGATGTCAAGCAGCGGGTCGGTGCCGGTGACTTCAAGCACGTCATAGGCGATCTGTTTGACGATGCGCGCGCGCGGGTCATAGTTTTTGTAGACGCGGTGGCCGAAGCCCATGAGCCGGAACTCGCCCTTTTTCACCCGTTCGATGTAGGCGGGGACATTCTTCTCGTCGCCGATGACCCCCAGCATCTTGACGACCGCTTCATTGGCGCCGCCGTGCAGCGGCCCGGAAAGCGCCGCCGCCGCGCCGGACATGGCGACATACGGGTCAGCCATGGCCGAGCCGATGTTGCGCATGACCGCGGTCGAGCAGTTCTGTTCGTGGTCGGCGTGCAGAATAAAGAGCACGTCCAATGCCTTGGCCAAGACCGGGTTGACCTCATAGTGGGTCTGCTTCATATAGTCCAGCATATAGAGGAAATTGCTGGTATAGCCGAGATCGCTGTTGGGATAGTTGTAGGGCCGGCCAATGCGGTGGCGATAGGCAAAGGCGGCCACGGTGGGCAGTTTGCCCAAGATGCGCAGCACTTGTTTCTTGCGCGCCGCGGCGTTCTGTACGTCTTTGGCATCGGTGTGCATGCTCGACATGATCGAGAGCGCGCTGATCAAGATGCTCATCGGGTGGGCGTCGTAACGGAAGGCCTCGACCATGCGCGCCAGGTTCTCATGCACAAAGGTGTGATGCATCACGTCGTGTTCCCAGCGTTCCAGTTCATCTTTGCTGGGCAGCTCGCCGTGAATCAACAGATAAGCGACTTCGAGAAAGGTGCTCTGCTCGGCCAACTGTTCGATGGGGTAGCCGCGATAGCGGAGGATGCCTTTGTCGCCGTCGATGTAGGTGATGGCGCTCTTGCAGGAGGCCGTGTTGCCATAGCCGGGATCGTAGGTCATGAGGCCAAAGTCGCCGGGGTTGACTTTGATCTTACGCAAGGCCGCCGCAGGAATGGTTTCGTTCTCGATCGGGATTTCGTAGGTTTTACCGGTCCGGTTGTCGGTGACCGTAAGCGTCTCGTTTGTCATCAGTGTACTCCTGCAAGGTGGAAGGTGACCGGCGGATGGCGCCGCGTCCGGGTATTGGCGTCTATTCGGTATAGGGATCAGCGTTCGACAGGGGTCAGGAGGGGGCGGCCCGTCACCCCTGCGATCAAGTTGTCAGCCGCCAGGACAGCCATCTTGGTGCGCGTGGCATAGGATGCGCTGGCGATATGCGGCAAGACGACACAGTTGGGCAGCGTCAGCAATTTATGGTCGGGCGGCAGCGGTTCGGGGACGGTGACGTCCAGCCCGGCGGCGGCAATTTCTCCGCTGCGGAGCGCGTCGTAGAGCGCGTCTTGATCCACCGTGCCGCCGCGGCTGGTGTTGACCAGCACGGCGGTGCGCTTCATCTTGCGAAAGGCGTCGGCATTGAGCAGCTTGGCCGTCTGGGGAGTGAGTTGGGCGTGGATGCTGACGAAGTCGCTCTCGGCCAAGAGCTTGTCCATGTCGGCGTATTCGGCCCCCACGGCGGCGGCGACGGCGTCGTTGGGGTAGGGGTCATAGTAGAGGATGCGGCAGTCGAAGCCGCGCACGCGCCGGGCGACGGCGCTGCCGATGCGGCCCAAGCCGATGATCCCCACCGTGCTGCCATAGAGGTCATATCCTGCCATCCATTCGGGTTTCCAGGTGCTCCACGCGCCCTGGCGCACGGCGTCGATCGCTTCGGGCAGACGCCGCGCCGCGGCGAGCATCAGGGCAACGGCGAGGTCGGCGGTCGTCTCGGTGAGGACGCCGGGCGTGTTGCCGACGGCCACGCCGCGCTGCCGGCAGGCTGCGACGTCGATGTGGTCGTAGCCCACCGACATGGTGCTGACGACCTTGAGCGACGGCCCGGCGGCGTCGAGCAGTTCGTCGTCGACGCGCTCGGTGAGGAGACAGTAGAGACCTTCGACGCCGCGCACCCATTCGAGCAGGGTTGGCCGCGGGATCGGCTCATCCGAATCCCAGAGGCGCACGTTGCAGGCTTCTTGCGCCCGTGCTAGGCCGGCGCGCGGGATGCGCCGCGTCACGACAACCTGGGGTTTGCTCATGGTTCTGCACTTTCTTCCTCATGAAAGGGGTCTTGCTGGTCAAACCAGAAGGCAGAAAAGCGCCCGGCCAGATCGACCGGCAGCCGCGCGCGCAGGTGCGTGCCTGCCTCGGTGTGTTCTTCCTGCTCGACAAAGCCGTGGGCATGGGCCAGCGCCAGCAGGTCGCCGTGATGGTAGGGAATCAGCACGTCGACGGGGATCATACGTTCGCGCAACACATCGTCCAGCATCGTAAGCAGGGCCGGCAGCCCTTTGCCGGTGCGTGCGCTGATCGCCACGGCGTTGGGCGTATCTTGCAGCGCGGCCTGCAGGCGTTCGGCGGCGTCGGGGTCAGAGCGGTCGATGCGGTCGATCTTGTTGAGGGCGGTGACATGCACCTTGCCGCCTGCGCCCAGGTCTTCCAAGACTTCTTCGACTGCGGCCATCTGTTCCTCGGCATTGGGGTGCGAGATGTCCACCACATGCAGCAGGATATCGGCCTCGGTGACTTCTTCGAGCGTGGCGCGGAAGGCAGCAATCAGTTCGGTGGGCAGCTTTTGGATAAAGCCCACGGTGTCGGTCAGCATGATGGCATGGCCGCTGGGCAGTTCCATGCGCCGCGTGGTCGGGTCGAGCGTGGCGAAGAGCTGGTCTTCGGCGCGCACACCGGCCTGAGTTAGGACGTTGAGCAGGGTGCTTTTACCCGCATTGGTATAGCCTACCAGCGAGACGATGGGTACGGCGGATTTACGGCGCTGGCGGCGATATTGGTTGCGGTGTTTGCGGATCTCCTCCAACTGGCGTTTGAGGAAGGCGATGCGGCGGCTGATCTCACGGCGGTCGGCCTCAAGCTGAGTTTCACCGGGGCCGCGCACGCCGACGCCGCCGCCCGCGCCGCCGGCGCGGCCGCCCGCCTGGCGCGCCAGGTGGGTCCAGGCGCGGGTCAGCCGGGGCAGCCGGTATTCATACTGCGCCAGCTCCACCTGGACTGCGCCCTCACGCGTGCGCGCGTGGCGGGCAAAGATGTCGAGGATCAGCGCCGTGCGGTCCAGGACCTTGGTGTCTTCGCCAAGCGCCTTTTCCAGCTCACGCTGTTGGCGCGGGGAAAGCTCGTCGTCGAAGATGACCAGATTGGCGGCGCGCTCGGCCACCGCCAACTGCAGCTCCTCCAGCTTGCCCGTGCCGATCAAGGTCGCCGGGTTGGGCGTGTCGAG
>QEUY01000601.1 GCA_003577365.1 Chloroflexota bacterium
TGGGGGAGGGACTGTTGTCTCGTTGGGGACGAGACGGTTTTCTCCCCAGAGCTTGACTTGCCAGTGAGGCTGCCGGGCCAAATCTTCCTGGAAGCTCGAAGCTTCCAGGAAGATTTCGGGGGACGCCGACCCTTTCGCCTTGGGGGAAGCCACTGGATCTTCTTCCCACGACGGCGCGTTCAGTTGCACTATGATCTTCACTCCCCCAGCGCCTGTACGCCTGGCTGTGCCCCATGTACAACAACAGAATCACTAGAAAACGTCGGCAGATGATAGAAAATGCCGACGTTTTTTTTGGAAAGCGCCCTCTCTGATCTGTCTAGAGCTAGTCCAGCTATTGAGACGTTCGGTCTATAGACGACGCAATCTTGCGACCAGGGTAGCACCTTCACTCAGGTCTGATGCCTGGAGGGTGACGACTGCCCAGGGTGGATCGGCCTGTTGGAGGCGAGTGCGGATGTAACGGTCACGGCGCAGGTTGGCGCCGACGTGGACGGCGGCGCCATCGATGTAGATGGCAAGCCGGCGTTCTGGTACGGCGAAGTCGGCAATGGTGAGGGGGCGGGGGCTGTTGTCCAGGGTGATAGCAAACTGTTTTTGTGGCAGGAAGGCGTGTTGCTCAAAGAGGCGGAGAAACTTGAGCTCGAGTGGCGAGCCGACGCCGGCGTCGTAGGCTTCGAGCCAGGGAGTTGGGTCATCCAGGTCTGTGATTGCGGGCGGTTGGGACTCGGCTGGTCGGGCGGCAAGCATTTCCAGCGCGGGGAGCGCCAGCGGCCACTGCAGATAGTCGTGGAAGCGTTGGTTGGTGTAGGATTTTAGGCAGCGATAGCAGGCTGTTTCGCAGCCATCGTGTTCGAGGTGTTGTAGGGCGCGCCGGGCGACCAGGTGGAGCTCTTCGGCGGTGCGACGCAGGTAGCCGGTGCCGCCGACACTGGGATCGATGAAGGTGAGCGAGAGCTGCCCGAGCGGTTGGCCGTCGGTTTGAATTTGCCAGGGGCCTTCCAAGATAAACTCGATTTCGCTGCTGTCGAGCATAAAGTGGCGGGCGATGCCGATGTGAAGGGCGTAGCCCAGCGATAGCGCCCAGGGTTGTAGGTCGGCCAGTTCCGTAGAGGCCGGCACGGGTGTCAGCAGCCGCAACACCTCGGTGCGGCCGGCGGTGACCAGGGCGAGCGGGGCAGGCGCCACGTGTGACTGCGGGCAATTGGCATGGTGGCCGAAAGTTTGGGCTGACTGTTGGGCTGAACGAGCGTTGCGCCGGCCCTGTGGCCGTGTGGGGGTCGCCTCGGGGGCGCGCAGCATGGCGCCGCAATGACCACACAACAGGAAGCCGCGGGTGTCGGTGCTCAAGATCAGGCCGGTTTCCAGTTCGCGTTGCGATGGGGGTGGGCCTTCATTGAGCCAGCAGACCTCCTCTTGCTGGCTGAGGCGAAGGGACCAGGCGTCGCTGCGCCAGCGACCGGAGACGGCGCCGTTCCACTGGGGATAGCTGCGCACTGAGTTGCGCATGGCGATGCGCTCTTCTTCGTTGAGGACGGGCGCCTCGTCACGGCGGGCGATGAAGCCGCCGAACTGGTAGGCGGGACGGGTGGCGCCGGGGGAACTGTCGTGACAACGGGGGCAGCGGGGTTCCTGGGCCTGGAAACGGAGGCCGCAGCGGCCACACTGCTGATAGAGCCAGCTGGGGCCATTGGGTTGGGGGTTCCAGGGCGATGCGGTGTCGAGGCCAAAGACTTTCCAGCGTTTGGCGCGGGCGTAGACCTGGGCGTCGGGCTGGAACTGGGCCAGGCCGACCGCGCGTGATGTACTTACAGGATCATCCTCGTTGCGGTCGCCGAGGAGACGGACGGTGGCCGGTTCGGTGGGGAACTCGTAGCCGGGCAGGAGGCCAAATTCGGCGAAGCGACGGAGCGGATAGCCAGCGGAGCGGTCGTCGGCGTCGGTGGAGCCGCGTTCCTGGGTGTCTTTGATGCCGAGCAGGCGGCGGATCATGGCGCCGGCGTGCATGGCTGCCCCTTGTCCTTGCAGTTCGGCGCGGTGGCGGTCCAGGGCACGACCCAACTCGATAACCTGGCGGGCGGTGCGCTGGAAGAGATCGCGCACGCGGTCGGGCAACTGGCGGAAGTGTTCTTGCAGATGCTCGTCGGTCAAGCCAGCTTCGGTCAGGATGGGGCCGAAGGCGGTCTGGGCCATCTGCTGCCCGTAGCCGACCTGTGCGGCGAGCGCGGCCAGCAACTCGTCGATCTTCTCTTGGGCCAGCTCGCCTTTGGGGTTGACGTATTCGCCCATGCGACCGGCCAGACCGGGGTCGGCGGCGCCGAAGACGATGGCGTTGATGTGGCGGAGCAACACGTCACGATTGCCCAGGGCGAGCGCCGGGGCGGGCACCTCGCCGGCGATCATCTCGCCGGGCTGGTCATAGAAATACTGGTCATGGGGTGTGCTACGGGCGTAGCCCAGGACGAGGCCGACCCGTGAGCGCCGGCCGGCACGCCCACCGCGCTGGGCATAGTTGTCGGGCCGGGGCGGGATGTTGCGCAGCGCGACGGCGTCGAGACCGCCCACGTCGATGCCCATCTCCATGGTGGGAGAGCAGGCCAGCAGGTTGAGTTTGGCGCTATCAGCAGGCGCTTTGAAGTCGGTTTCGAGCTGCACCCGGTCGGCGTTGGGGACCTGGGCGGTATGTTCGGCGGCGACGAGCGGCACGACATGGGGGGCACGGATGCGTTGGACGGTGCGGTTGGTGGCCAGTTCGGCATCGGTCCAGCGGATGGCGGCGCCGTGGCAGGCAGGACACGGTGCGCGCGAGGGTGCGCCGGGGAGGGGGGCGCCGCAGACCTGACAGCGGGCGCGCTGTTCCTCACGGAGCAGTGCGATCTGGACAAATTCCTCATTCAACTGCAGCAGCTTACATGAGTCTTGAAAGCCGAACAGTTCGACCGGGGTGAGAAAGCGCATCTCGACCAAAAAACCCAAGACGGTGAGCATGTCGTTACCGGTAATCGAGGTGCGGGGACGGCCGTAGCGTTCGAGCAAGTGGGTCAGGATACGGGCCAGGCTGGGTGGGCGCCCGCCCACGCCCGCCCGGCGCCAGGCGTTGTGGCTGCGTACGCCGGGCGGGACCTCGTCGGCGTTGAGCGATAGGGTGAGTTGCTCTTGGGCATCAAGGGGATAGCCCTGCGGCACCTTGATAGCCCGTTCCCATTCAGCGCTCTGCACATAGCGGGGGCAGGAGGTATGCTGCGGGTGGTAGCGCAGCATGGGGCGAGAGAGGGCGCCGCGCATGCGGATTTCGTCGAGGAGGCAACGGCAAAGATGC
>QEUY01000602.1 GCA_003577365.1 Chloroflexota bacterium
CTCCAAGTCCGCATAGGGGTGCGTGTTGGAGCGTACATACCAGATGCGCCGCGCCTGCCCGGCCCACTGCGCCATCTGCGCCTCCTGATCCGGCCAATCCCCGCGCAGCAGCGGCACACCATAGCGCGCCAGCGGCGCGCCCGCGGCGCGCGCCGCGTCTACCGTGTCCAGCGGCAGATAATACTCAAACACGCGCCAGGCAAAGGGTGACTTGAGCAGCAGCAGGTCCCCGGCGGCGATGCGCCCATCCAGATAGCGGCCCACCCCGGCGAAATCGTCTTTCTCATACTCCTCCACCGTGAAATAGCGAAACGTGCTGTAGCCCATCCCCGCGACCATCACCAGCGCCACCAGCGCCGCGGCCCAGCGCCGGCCGCGGCCCAGCAGCGCCAGCCCTGCGCCGACAAGCAGGATCATCCCGCCGCCGATCAGGCTCATGTGGCGCGCGTTCATATAGGCCGGAAAGATGCGCATCGCGGCCAGCAGCACGGCGACCGGCCCCGCCACCAGCGCCGGCGCGACCCAACCCCCCGCGGCCAGCGCGCGCCGGCTGCGCACGCTCCACAGCGCGCCCATCAGCGCCACCGCGCCAAAGAGCAGGTCGAGCAGCCAGACCTGGGTGATATCCACACTTAGGCCCAGGCTAAAGGCGTTGAGCAGGTCGGGAAAAAGGATGTCCCACGTCACTTTGTCGAAATTGGCGCCGCCCCGGTCGCGGATCACAATCGCCCAGTAGGCAAAGACGCCCACCGCCGCGCCCATCGCCAGCGCGGCCCCCACCGCGGCCAGCGCCCAGCGGCGGCTGCGCGCCCACAGCCAAGACGCCATTATCAGCCCATGCACCGGCAGCAGAAAGACCGCATAATAGTGGCTCGTCAAGAACATCGCCAGCGCCAGGGCATAGCCGGCCCACCAGCGTCCTTGATTTCTGCCTATCTCTCCGGTGGCGCGCATCAGGCAGTAGGTGCTGACCAGCGCCAGCAGCGCCCACAGCGCATAGGGCCGCGCCTCCTGCCCATACCATAAAAAGAAGGGGTGCAGGCCGGCCAGCAGCGCGGCCCAGAGCGCAGCCCCGCGTGCAAAGACCCCGCGCCGCGCCATCAACCGCCCCCACACCCAGACCGCGGGCACGAGCAGCGTCGCCGCCATGGCCGAGACCATGCGCAGCGCAAACTCGCTGGTCCCCGCCAAGCGCACCAACAGCCCTTGCAGCGCAAAGAAAAGGAAAGGGTGCTGGTCATGCGTCGTCAATGCGCCGCCCTGCCCGTCGTAGAGGATCAGCCGGCCCGCCAGCAGGTCGGCCCAGGGCGATTCGGCGCGCTGGAGGCTGAGGCTTTCATCCCACCACAGGTTTTTCAGGCCCAGTTGCCAAAAGACGCGGCCCATCGCCACCAGGATCAAGGCCAGCAGCGCCAGCCGCACCCAAGTGGGCTGCGGGTTGCGCGCTTCGGCCATACCATCGTTGCCCCTCAACCGCCACTCCTCGCCGCTCACGGCGCGATCTCGACCTCTCCTAGAGGCACATCCTGTCCCGCCACGGTCTCCACCGCCATGCCTGTCGCCGGGTCATACAGCCGTAGCGTAACGGCATAGCGACCAGGGGCCAAATCGTCCGGCAGCCGCAGCGCGTGTTGGTCCGTCGCCGGGCGGCCCACCGCCCAGGTCGAAGTCGGCGCAAACCAGCCTTGCGGCACATAATCGTCGGCGGCCAATACCTGCCCCTCGGACCCCAGCAGCCGCAGGCTGAACTTATAGTCCGGCGGCGGCGCGATGACCTCCCAGCGCGTCGTCACACGCAGCAGCGCGCCGGGAATAGCTTGCGGCCCTTCCATCCCGGCCTCGGCCAAGAGCAGCGCACCGCCGAAGGTCACCCCCACCGGCTGCAGCGCCAGCGGCCCGCGGTCGAGCGCATAGGCCAGCACGCGGATGCCGTTGTGGTCGCTGGGCGCGGAGGGCCAGCCGTGCGTCGCCAGCCAGACCTGCACCGGCCCCGGCGCGTGAAAATAGAGCAGCTCCCAGGCAGTGGACTTGCCCGCCGTCGCCGCGGCCAGCGCCGCTGCCACCTCCTCGGCGCTGGCCCCTTCCAGCCCACGCAGATCGTGGACGGGCGCGGCCCCCGCATAGTAGTGGGTAAAGACCAGTTCCGGGTTTGGCCCATCCACCAACACCACGTCATCCGGCCCGATGCCCGCCGTGATCGTCTGCGCCGCCCCGCGAAAATCGGGCTTATGCAGCGTCGTGTCCGTATATAGACGATCCAGCGCCACCCCGTTGGCGATCACCAACCCCGCCAGCACCCCCGCGCCAATCGTCCTTCCGACCCCCGCGCCCACTCGGCCCCGTCCTGCCCACTCTTCTCCCCCTTCTTTGGTTTCTTTCTTTTCCTCCTCTGCTCCCTCTTTGCGTTCTTTGCGCCCTTTGCGGTAAACCCTTCTCTGTGGCGGGAAGAGACCCCCCGCGGCCAGCAGCAGCAGTGGCACGCTGATCCAGATCGGATAGCGCACATGGAAATCGGGCTGGCGCACGACCAGCAGCCAGACCACAGCCAACGCCGCGATCATCAGCGTGCCCAGAAACAGCCCCGCCAGCTTGTTGCGCCGCGTCCAGAGGAACAGCCCTAGACCGGCCAGCACTAGATAGAGCCACGGCAGGCGGGCATCCCAGGGCGCGGGCATCGTCTCGCCCACAGTATAGGCGCGCAGCAGCAGCCAGGGCGCCTGCATCGGGTCCAGCGGGGCGCGCCAGCCTTCGAAGCCCAGCAGCGCCCAGGCACGCAGCGCCCACGGCGCAAACAAGAGCGCCGCGGCTGCGCCCGCCCCCACCCACCAGACCAGCCCGCGGCGGTCGCGTCGCGTCAGCCACCAGATGGGCGCAAAGGCCGCATGGCTCAACGGCACCAGAAAGCCAAAATAGTGCAGATAGACCGTCCCGGTCACGGCCAGTACATAGAGCGCCCATACCCCCCAGCCGGGGCGTAGCAGCAGCCGCCAATAGGCAATCGTCGCCAGCAGCCCCAATGCCAGCAGCCAGCTATACATGCGCGCTTCCTGGGCATACCAGACCTGGAAGCCGCTGCTTGCCAGCAGCAGCGCCGCGGCCAGCCCTGCGCCGCGACCGCCCAAGTCTGCGCCCAGCCGGTAGATCAACGCCACGGCCCACACGCTGGGCAGCAGCGAGAAGTAGCGCAGCGCAAAATCCGTCTCCCCGGCCAGCGCAATCCAGGCGTGCAGCGCCACAAAATAGCCCGGCACATGCTCCACCGGCATCTGCGCCAACATCTCGCCCAGCGGTCGCGAGCT
>QEUY01000603.1 GCA_003577365.1 Chloroflexota bacterium
GCGAAGCCATCCTGGCGCAGGGCATCTTCGCGCCGCACGAGCGCGAGCGGCGCTATGTGGGCCATCTGTGGGTTAAGGCGGCGGGCCAAGGCAAGCTGCGCGTCGCCTTGCGCCGCCGTTCTGCAGCAGCCCCGCGCGCCTATCTAGTCGAGAGCGAATTGGCGTGGCCGGGCGAACGCTGGACCAAGCTCGAGTTCAGTCTGACCCTGCCGGAAAATAGCCTGCGCCCGCTGGAGCCGGTCGATTTCTGCATCATCGCTGAGGGCCGCGGACGGCTGTGGGTCGACCGCGCCCTGCTCCTGCCCGCCGACCATGTCGACCTGTTCGACCCCGACCTGCTGGCGGAGATCCGCCGCCTCGCGCCTCATTTCTGGGACGGCATCGGCCCGCTGGACGAGCGGCAGACCACCCCCAACATCGACTGGGGCGGCATCGACGACAACTTCTTCGGCATCAACGAGTTTCTGCGCCTGTGTGAATTAGTCGGGACCGAGCCGCACCTTTGCATCAACATCGGCAACGGCACGCCCGAAGAGGCGGCGGCCTGGGTCGAGTATGTCAACGGCGCACCAGACACCCATTGGGGCGCACGTCGCGCTGCCGACGGCCATCGCGCACCCTACAACGTGCAGCTGTGGGAGGTGGGCAATGAGATCTACGGGGTGTGGCAGACCGGTCACTGCGGCGCAGAGGAAAACGCCCGGCGCTACCGCGTCTGGGCCGAGGCCATGCTCGCCGTCGACCCCACGCTGGAACTGCTCGCCACCGGCAGTTGCCAGGACTTTGTCGAGCCGTATCACCACTGGCACGAGGCGCTGCTGGTCGACGGCGGGCCGCACATGACCTCGATTGCCCTGCATGCGCTGCCGGGCAACGCAAAGCCGCTCGACCCGCACGCCAACCTCGTCCAGCTTTGGCACGACTTGATGGCCCATCCCTGGCGCTGGGAAACGGTCGATCTACCTGATCTCCTGGCCATGGCGAAATCGCTTGCGCCGGATCGTGCGGTCGACGTCGCCATCACCGAATGGGGCATCTTGGGCGATGCACAGCGCCCGCAGGTGGGCAATCTCGGCGGTGCGATCTACGCTGCGCTCTTTCTCAACATGGCGATCCGCCAGCAGGAGATCATCCGCGTGGCGAATGCCACCGCGCTGCTGCACGGCGGCTGTATCCGCAAGGCCGGGCCGTTTCTCTATACAGACCCCCAGGTGGAAGTGATCCGGCGCAGGGGCCGGGCTATGATGTGGTCGATGGGGTTCCTTCTGCGCCTGTGGTCGCGGGTGTGCCCTGGCTCGATGCCGTGGCCGTGCGCCAAACAAGCGGCGAGGTGGTGGTAGCCGTCGTCAACCGCCATGCGTATGAGACAGTGGACTTCACGCTGGAGATGGCCGGGGGGCAGCGGCTAGAACCTGTCCGCTACGAGGTGATGACCGGCCATATGCGCGCCGTCAACACGCCGCTTGCGCCGGATCAAGTTGTCTTCCGCCCCCAGCCGCTGCCCGCCTCAGGCGACAGCCTGACCGTGCCGCTGCCGGCGCGCGCCATTGGCTGGCTCACCTGCCGTGCGCGCTAGCGAGGAGCGACTCTCTATGGATAAGCGACAAAACATTCGCTTTCTCTTCACCGGCCAGCAGCGGGCCGATTCCTTAGGCTGTTATGGCAATCCGGTCTGTCAAACGCCCAACCTCGACCGGCTGGCGGCGGAGGGGGTTCGCTTTCACCAAGCGTATACCCCCACCTCGATCTGTACCCCGGCGCGCGCCTCGATCCTGACCGGGGTCATGCCGCACAAACATCGCCTCTTGGCCAACTTCGAACGCAAAGAGAAGATTTGGCTCAATGGTGGGAAGCCCCTATTCTGTCGAGACAGCCTGGCTGGAGCGGCGGCCAAAGGCCTGTGCCGAGGGATCGCGCTGGCCCTGAGCAGCCCCAGCGCGATCCCTCGGCGGTGTTTCACATGGCAGGGGCTGCACGGGCTAGGCCGGGACGCGCGGCGCGAACTGGGGCAGATAGGGCGCATGGACGGTCAGCAGCTCGTCTAGAATCTGGACCGCCGCGTCATAGCTCCAGACCACCGGGTCCAAGAGTAGAGCTTGCAGCGCCGCCTGGCGGTCGCCCGTCAAGGCAGCCTCGACGGCGCGGTCCTGAATGGCGATCTGCTGGGCGAGCATGGCGGTAACACCAGGCGGCAGCGTGGGCACGCTCTGCCCGCGGATGCCGGAGGCGCTCACGCTGCCCGGCAGCTCGACGATCGCCCAGTCGGGGAGGCCGGGGATGCAGCCGCGGTTGGGGAGGTTGAGCGCATCCTCATACTGGTTTTTGTTGCCGAGTATGGCCGTGATAATCGGGATGGCGCGTTCGCCCGACTTGCGGTTAAGGTATTCGTCCACCCCCACCTGCCCGGCGATGATCTGGCGCAAGTGCTCCTTCTCCTTGCGCCCGCGTTCGGCGTAGCCTGCGAAATCATAGCCCTTCATGGCGCTGGTCTCCCAGGCATAGGAGACATATTCGCCGATGTGGCCGTCGCCGATGGCGGGGAAGAGGCCAAAGGCGTCCAACATGCGCCGCGAGAGCGGCTGGAAGTCGGGCGGCATCTGGGCGATGCGCTCGATAAACTCGGGGTAAACTTCTTCCCCACGCTCGTTGTCGTAGATCGAGTAGACAAAGGTGAAGTGGTTCAGCCCGGCGGCCTTGATGTCGAAGCGGTGAGCCAACCGCTCCATCTGGGCGCGGGCATCGTCCACGTTCTTGACCAGGCCAAAGGTCATGGCTGCCGAGCGGTAGGCGTTGCCGATGCCATGGCACATGCCCACCACTTTGAGCTTGGTGGCGCGCTCCAGCCCGAGACAGACGCGCGTCAGGGGGTTGGTGAAGTTGAGCACCCAGGCGTTAGGCGCGACCTTCTCGATCTGCTGTGCGACCTCGACCATCAGCCGGACGCTGCGCAGCGTATGGCCTAGGCCGCCCGGGCCGCCGTTCTCGCCCAACACATGTTTGACGCCGTATTTGCGCGGGATATCCCAGTCGCGCTGCCAGGTGGGCAGCCGGTCGACCGCGACCGAGGTGATCACAAACTCGGCGCCGTCGAGCGCGGCCTCGAGGTCGGTGGCGCCTTCATAGCGAAGGTCGGTCTTGGCCTGGCGGTTGAGGATTCGTCCGGTCTGGAGCATCAGGTCGAGACTGGTGGGATCCACGTCGGTCAAGACAACGGTGCTCCCGGCCAATTCCTCGCCATAGGCAGCCAGGTCCATCAACATGCCGACGCCGAAGCTGACGCTGCCGGCGCCGACGAGGGTAATTTTGGTCATACAATCCATCTCCTATCCGACTGGAAGCATTTGACAGACAGTCCTGGCGCTCGCGCCGCAGCGTGGTCGCCAGGACTGTGGACATCGATCCATTCAAGCGCACACTTCAAGTGTACATGGCTAGCCCGCGCAATACGATGCGCGCCGCCGAGGAACGGCAACCCCCCGCGGGTTATCCATTCTGGAGGGCCTTCTGCTGGGCTTCGTTGACCTTTTGGGCGGCCTCGGTGAAGGCGCCCTTGACGTCCGACGTCGAGTTGGCGCGCAGCACGGCGTCACGCGTGGCGTTGATGATCTCCTCCGCCTCGGCGTCGAATTGGAAGATCTCCATAGGCGTGCCGTATTCGGCTGCGTCGCCAAAGACCTTGAGGTTGACCTCGGCCAGTTCGGGCACGGACTCGGGCACCAGTTTGAGCCAGGTATCTAGGAGCGATTTGCGTGAGGGACGGAGCAGGGCCGTCTTGATCATCAACTCGTTCCACTCGTCGCTCTGCAGCCAATGGACAAAGGTCCAGGCCTGGTCGGGAGCCTTCGTACCCTTCCAGATCGACCAGCCATCGGTCGTGACCAGCGAGTTCCGCTCGACCGGCCCCTTGGGCAGCGGGGCGACATCCCACTTATATTTGCCGGTAGCCGTCTGGGCCATCGGGCTAAGCTGCCAATCGCCGTTTTCATACATAGCAATGCGGCCGTTGCCCATCAGCGACTCCCAGTTCTGCCCTTCGCGCGCTGCGTCGCGGATGACGGTGTCGTCGACCCAGATGCGGTCATAGAGCCACTGGAGGGCGTTCAGCGCCGGCTCTTGGTCAAAGGCCGCCTTCAGGTCGTCTTCGGGGTCAACCCAGTGACCGCCGTTGCCGACGATCTTCTGCTGGATGCGGTCGCGGCCGTCGCCGATGCGTGCGCCCCAGACCTTGTTCTCGGCGTCGGAGAGCTTGCGCAGCGCGTCTTCATAGGTCCCATTGCCGTCGATAGTCCAGGTCCAGGTGTCGTCTGGGTAGGCCACCCCCTTGGCGTCGAAGATGTCCTTGTTGTAGTAGAGTACGATGCTGCCCATGTAC
>QEUY01000604.1 GCA_003577365.1 Chloroflexota bacterium
TCCAAGGCCCGCGCTGGCTGATGGACCCGCAGTGGGCGCTGGCCTCGCTGCTGTTGATGAGCTTTTGGGGCTGGGGCCGCACGATGGTGATCTTCCTGGCCGGGCTGAAATCGATCCCCGGTGAATACTACGAAGCCGCGGCCATCGACGGCGCCGGCGGGCTGCGCCAGTTCGCGGCCATCACGCTGCCGCTGCTCACCCCCACGATCTTCTTCAACCTAATCTTGAGCATCATCGGCACCTTTCAGACCTTCACCAGCGCCTTTGTCGCCACCGACGGCGGGCCGCTGGACGCTACGCTCTTCTATGTGCTCTATCTCTATAAACAGGCCTTTGAGCTGCGCCACATGGGCTATGCCTCGGCGCTGGCCTGGGTGCTGTTTGCCGTGGTCCTGGCGCTGACGGTGACGGTCTTTCGCAGCCAGCGGCGCTGGGTCTTTTATGGCGGGGAGCGCGAGCCATGATCGCCGGTCCCCAGCGTCCGAGGGCACGCGCCGCGGGCGACGACTATCCGCCCCCGCGTGGGCTGGGCCGCGCCGCCCATTATGCGGCGCTGTGGCTGCTGGGCGCGCTCTTTGTACTGCCGCTCTTTTGGATGGTTTCGTCGTCGCTCAAACCGGACTATGAGATCTTCGCCAACCCGCCGGTCTGGTGGCCGTCCAGCCCGCGCTGGGCGAACTATGTCGAGGCGCTGACGGCGCAGCCCTTTGGCCGCTACACGCTCAACACGCTGATCATCGCCCTGGCCTCGGTTGCCGGCCATGTGCTGTCATGCACAGTGGTGGCCTATGGCTTTGCGCGGCTGCATGCGCCCGGTCGTGAGCCGCTTTTTCTGCTGGTGCTGGCGACGCTCATGCTGCCCTATCCGGTGACGATGGTGCCGCTCTATATTCTGTTTGCGCGGCTGGGCTGGGTCAACACCTTTCTGCCGTTGATCGTGCCGACCTTTTTCGGCAATGCGCTCTACATCTTCCTGCTGCGCCAGTTCTTTCTGCAACTGCCGTCTGAGGTGGAAGACGCCGCCCAGATCGACGGCGCGAGCTTGCCCCAAATCCTGTGGTACATTATCCTACCCATGGCGACGCCGGCGCTGGCGACGGTGATGATCTTCTCCTTCCAGGCCGCCTGGAACGATTTTCTCGGCCCGCTGATCTTTCTGCAGGATCAATCCAAATACACGTTGATGTTGGGGCTGAGCCTGTTTCGGGGCAGCTATCAGATCGAATGGGCGCATCTGCTGGCGGCGTCGCTGGTGGTGATGCTGCCGGTGATCGTGCTCTTTTTTGCCGCACAGCGCGCCTTTATCGAGGGTATCAATCTGGCAGGCGTACGCAATTAACCGAGAGGACGCTATGCAACCACGCGACCGCTTTATCGCCGCCCTGGAGCGCCGCCCGCTGACCGGGCTGGTGCCCCATTTTGAGCTGGTCTTTTTCCTCACGATGGAAGCCATCGCAACTATGAGCAGTGGTTCCAGATGGAAGAAAAGGAGCGCGAGCTGCACCGCCAGGAGATGGCGCAGGTCTTTATCGCCACTGCCGAGCGTTTCGACCACAGCGCCATCTTTTTGCACCCCAACCCCAACACCGTCGAGGAGACGATCCGGCTGGTAGATATTGTGCGTGAGCGCAGCGGCGACCGCTATTTTCTGATGCGCCACGGCGACGCCACCTTCAGCATCCCCAACGGCAGCGAGATGCAGGCCTTTGCCGAACGGCTGCACGACGAGCCGCACAAGCTCAAGCAGGAGGCCCAGCGCATGGTCGACGACGCCATCCGCCGGGCAGAGCAGTATCAGGCGCACGGCGGGTTGGACGGCTTTGCGCTCTGCGCCGATTACTGCTTCAACACCGGACCGTTTCTCGGCCCGCGGCGTTTTTCCGAGTTCGTGACCCCCTATCTGGCCCAACTGACGCGCGCCTACCGCGACCTGGGCTTCTATGTGATCAAACACACCGACGGCAACATCATGCCCATCCTGGACGACCTGCTCTCCACCCAGCCGCACGCGCTCCATTCGTTGGACCCGCAGGGCGGCGTGGACATCGCCGAGGTCAAACGCCGCGCCGGCGACCAGGTCTGTCTGATCGGCAATGTCAGCTGTGGGCTGCTGGATACGGGGACGGACGCCGAGGTGATCGAATCGGCGCGCTATGCCCTGCGCCACGGCATGCCGGGCGGCGGCTACATCTTTTCTACCAGCAACTGTATCTATACGGGGATGCGGCTGGCGCGCTATGAGCTGATGCTCAACATCTGGCGGCGCGAAGGGGTCTACCCTAGCGCCTAGCGGATGCTGGGGAAGACGCGCAGCTGCGCCAACATACCCATCTGGTCAAAGACGCCCCAATGCTCGACGATCTGCCCGCTGCGCACGCGGAAGATATTGATCGACGTGACTGAAAAGTGTTGGCCGGTGGGTGGTTGGCCCATGAACGCGCCGCTGTGTGTGCCGCTGACGCTGACGCGCGCCACGACCTTGTCTTCGTCCATCAGCAGGTCTTCCACGTCAAAACGCAGGTCGGGGAAGCCGATGCGCAGCAGCTCATATTTTTGGCGCAGCCCGGCGCGCGTGGCGGGGATGCCCCATAACACTTCGTGTTCCACAAAGTCCGGCGCGACCAGCGCGTCGAGCGCAGCCCAGTTGCCTGGCGTCAACGCATCGTCATAGTAGCGGCGCACCAACGACGCCCCGGATTGTCCAGCCATGCTCGGTCTCCGAATCAGTGAGGGGTGTTATGCGGCTACATAAATTTAGTGGCTCTGTTCCTCGCCCGGCTTGCGCCCGCGCGGGCGACGGCGCCGGCGGCGACGCCCCTTGTCGGCGGTTTCCTCACCGCTCTCCTCGGCCTCTTCATCGGGCTGGGCAGCCATCTGGCGGCGGATGCGTGCATTGTCGGCCTCTGCGCCGGCGCGCCGCTTGGCCGTGCACCCGCCGCAGGTGCTGCAGCCGCCTCCGCTGCTGCTCTTGCTGCTCACCAGGTCGGCGACGGCGAACTCGGTCAGCGCCATGTTTTCCAACATGACGGTCACCGACTCCTTGAGCGGGTGCACATGGCGCACACGGCCCACGCCCTGGGGCGTGACGACCTCCGCCCCCAGCTTGGGCATCTTCTTGTTTTGCTCTTTATAAAAGGCGTCCTCATAGGAAAGACAGCAGAGCAGCCGCCCACAGACGCCGCTGATCTCGTCGGGGTTGAGCGGAAGCTGCTGGTTCTTGGCCATGCGAATGCTGACCGGCGTAAACTCGCGTAGCCAGCTTGTGCAGCAGAGCTGGCGCCCACATTTGCCCACGCCGTCGAGCAGCTTGGCTTCGTCGCGCACGCCGATCTGGCGCATCTCGATGCGCGTGCGGAAGACGCGCGCCAGCTCGCGCACCAGGTCGCGAAAGTCGACGCGCGCCTCGGACGAGAAGTAGATGAGCAGCCGCCCGCCGTTGTAGTTGTACTCACAGCGCACGATCTTGATGTCGAGGTTGCTTTCGTGCGCCTTGGTGCGGCAGATCGCCAACGCCTCGCGCTCCTTGTGTTCCCAGAGATCTTTCTGCACCAGGTCCCAGGGGTTGGCGCGGCGCACGACACTCTTGATCTCGCCCACGACCTCGGCGTCGTCGATCTGGTGGGGAGGCTGGACGACCTGGGCGACCTCCTGCCCTTTGGCCGTGTCCACGATCACATAGTCGTTGGGGGCCAGGCCGAGGAACTCGCCTGGGCTGAAATGATAGAGCTTGGTAACAGGCTTGAACTGAATTCCGACAACAACTGGCATAGAGGCTTCCTTCCCCGCCGGAGATCTGCGACACCCGGCTTGGATACGACGCCGGTCTGGATGTTATGCGGCTGTGGTATGGGGCAGCCGCAGCACCAAGATATCCAGGGCCAGGCGAGTATTGACTGTATGGTGTAAATAGCCGTCGAGCCGCTGCAGCGTGTAGAGATAGCCGCGCACGGCCGCGGGCGAAAGGGCCGCGGCCTGGCGCGCCAGCACGGGCCGCTGGTCGATATTGCAGCAAGCGTCGAGACAGCCGGTCTGGGCCAACAGCACATCGCGCCACCAGCCGGCCCAGAGTTCCAACATGGCAAACAACTGCTGGTTGTCGCGCCCGGCCGCGAGCTGTTCGGCAAAATCGAGCCGAGCCACGCGGCCGGCCGCGACCAACTGCCAAAGCTGTTCCAACTGCGCGTGGCGGCGGCTGGCGCCCTCCCGGTCGGCGCGCTGCGTCACGGCCCAACCCAGACGGCCATTGGCCAGGCGCGCCAGCAGCGCCGCCTCCTCTGTCTCCACCTGCCACCCTTCGGCCAGGGCGCGCTCGATCACCGGCACGGGCAGCGGGCGCAGCTCAAGCACCTGGCAGCGGCTGACAATGGTCGGCAGCACGCTGCTGCGGTCCAAGGCGGTCAACAGCAGGACGACATGGTCGGGCGGCTCCTCCAACGTCTTGAGCAGCTTGTTCGCAAAGCTGTCGTTGGCCGCCTGCGCGTCTTGAATGACGAAAACTTTGCGCTGCGCCTCCACAGGCCGCAGCGCCGCCTCGCGGATCACCTCCGCGGCCTGCTCCACCTTCAACGTGCCGTTGGCGCGGTCGACGTTGCCCTCTTT
>QEUY01000605.1 GCA_003577365.1 Chloroflexota bacterium
GTATTACGCATCACGCATTACGCGTTATAGTTACGCAATTTCCGGCGCCGGCACATTGACCAACTGGGCGGCCTCGACAATGCTCGCCCAGGTGCTCTCTTCGAGCGGAATGCCTTCCGCCTCGCGCTTCTGTTTGGTCCCTTCTTCGATTTCACCGGGTAGATAGATCTTATCGACACCGGGCATAGTCGGCGAGGATTTGACCCAGTCGATGAGACATTGGACTTCGCGTTTGTACTCGTCCACGTCGATAAAGCTCTCCACTTTGATAGCCAGCGCCAGATAGCCGCTGCCACCCCGCGTCGGCTTGTCGGCGCTGCACCCGGCCCAGGAGAGCCCGCCGGCGATGGCATCAATCATCATGCCCAAACCGTAGCCCTTGTAGCCCATGGGGCCGCCCAACGGCAACATGGCGGCTTCGCCCGTGCGGAAGAGATTGGGGTCTGTCACCGGCCTGCCCTCCTTGTCCACCAGGATACCTTCCGGCACCGCCTGCCCGCGGGCGTGATAGACATCGATCTTACCGCCGGCCAGGATGCTGGTGGTGACATCGAGCATCATCGCCGGGCCGTTGGGGCCGGGCACGCTGACGGCAATGGGGTTGGGCGGCAGACGGCGGCCCGTGCCGCCAAAGGGTGCGGTGAAACGGCCCCCGCCGTTGAGCATGAGGATACCAATACAGTCCTGCTGGGCGGCCAGTGGTGGAAAGGCGCCCAGACGGCCAATATGGCTGGAGTGATGCACCGCCACGGCGCCCAGCGTGTGCTCCTTCGCCTTCTCTACAGCCATCTGCATCGCTGTGTAGGTGAGCACGATGCCAAAGCTGCGGTTGGCGTCGATCACCGCCGAGGTTGGGGTTTCGCGCACAATCTTGTGGTTACCCACGGGAACGATATCGCCCTTGAGCAAAGAGCGGGTGTAGATGGGCAGGCGCATGATGCCGTGCGAATCATGGCCCATGAGATTGGCTTCCACCAGGTGCTCGACGGCGATGCGCGCCTGGTCTTCGGGCACACCCGCAGCCTGAAAGATGGCGCGGCCAAAATCGAGCAGGGTTGTATGCGGTACGACGGGCATAGACCTTTCATCTCCTCTGTTGGCACAGTGACGATTTTGCGTCGCTATTCATTTCCCACTCGTTCTCGTCCTCGTTCTCGGTTTTGATCATGTACGGTCGAGAACGAGGACGAGAAACTCGAACAGTGACGATTTCATATGATATACTTGGGGCAGCATCATGATTGTATCACTTGCGAAGCTAGAGGTCATGGATAGGCAAAGATGATAGACGATGGTCGTTCTCTATCGTCCATCTTCTATCGTCTACTTCCATAGCCTTTAGCTTGGCAATCGATATTATAACAGGTGGAGCAAAACGGTTCAAATGCACTTCGACGCCCTGACCCTGGCCTGCGTAACCGATGAACTGCGCCAAACGCTGGCCGGCAGCCGTGTCCAACAGGTGTTGGCGCCCGATGAACAGAGCATAGGCCTGGAGGTCTACGCACAACGCAAGCGCCACTATCTACTGCTGGTGGCGGGTGGACCGGCGCCGCGTATCCATCTGACCGGACAAAAATTGCGTCGTGGGGTAGAGCAACCTTCGCCACTCCTGTTGCTGCTGCGCAAATATGTACGTAACAGTCTGCTCGAACGCATCGAACAGCCGTTCGCCGGCGAACGGATCATCCAATTCCATTTTGACCATCCTGAATACGGCACTACAACCCTCGTTGCCGAGTTGCTGGGGCAGCGCAGCAATCTACTCTTGTTGCGACCCGATGGGCGTATCCTCGACTGTTTGCGGCGCGTCTGGCCGGGCGATGACAGAAAGCGGTCGCTGGCCCCAGGCCAGGCTTACACGTCTCCACCGCCGCAGGACAAGGTACCCCCCATAGATGATGGCGCTGCCGATTACTATGAGCGACTAAGCGCCGTGACTGCGCAACCGGGAAAACTATGGCAGGCGTTGGTCAAAGTGGTGGCCGGCACAAGCCCCACGATGGGCCGGGAGATCGCCTGGCGCGTGGCTGGGGATCTCGAAGCGCCCGCCCAAGGGGTCCCGTTGCTGGCAGTAGCCCAGGCGCTGCAGGAACTCTGGTCACCCGTGCAAACCGGTGACTGGCGGCCAGGCCTCTGGTGCGAAGAGGAGAACGTGGTGGGGTTTTCGGCATACGAGGCGCGTGTGCGTGGCGAGTTTGCACCCGTTGACTCGATCAGCCAGGCGTTGGAGCGCTTTTACGCCCAACCGGCGCCGGCCCAAACTGCGCCGGATGCCTACGCTGGGCTGCGCACCACAGTGGCGGCTGCCCTCCGGCGAGCCGAGCGGCGGGTGCAGCGCCAACTTGCCGCCCTGGCCGGCGATGAGCCACCGCCGGGCGCAGCCGATGCGCTGCGGACGCAAGCCGAGTGGCTCCTGGCGCTGCACCACCAGGTGGAGCCGGGCCAAGCAGTGTTGGAGGTCGATCTGGGCGGCGATACGTTACGGATTCCCCTCGATAGAGAACGGACGCCCATTGAGCAGGCCGGGCGCATGTTCAAGCAAGCCGGGCGCATGGAACGGGCGTCCAGGTTCATCCCCGAACGACGGGCCAAGCTGCACGCCGATCTGGAGTTCCTGGCCCAGTTGCAGGCCGATCTACAACTAGCCGAGAATCAGCCGGAAATTGCGGCGGTGCATGAGGAGTTGCGCAAAGCAGGTCTGCTCCCGAACTCGCAAAAGAAGATAGCTCGCCAGCCGAGTCAAGAAGCAACAGCGCAGCCCCGGCGCTTCCTCAGCCCACAAGGATTTGCCATCCTCGTGGGTCGCAACGCCCGCCAGAACGAGCGTGTGACCTTTGAGATAGCCAGCAGCGCCGACTTGTGGCTGCATGTGCGCGATGCACCGGGGTCGCATGTGGTGATCCGCAGCGGCGGGCAGCCGGTGCAAGAGGAAACGCTGCGCATGGCCGCCCAACTAGCCGCCTACTATTCTAGTTTTCGCGGCGAACGCGCCGCAGTGGTTGCCTACACCGAACGGCGCAACGTCAGCCGCGCCCCCGGCGGTCGCACCGGTCAGGTGCTGGTGCGCAACGAACGAACCCTCACCGTCTGCGCCGAACTGCCGGACGAGGGAACGTAGAACGCAGAACGTAGAGCGTAGAACATTTTTCGTTCTACGTTCTACGTGTATTGACACATCAAGTTGGGTAGCGAGTCAGGAGGTGCGACGCACTTTGTCAAGTGCGTTGCACCTGGATTGCATGACCTAACTTCATTTGTCAGTA
>QEUY01000606.1 GCA_003577365.1 Chloroflexota bacterium
GCCGGCAAGCCTTCGGCAGACGAAAAAAGCCCCCGGCGTTGAACCGGGGGCAGATGCACCTGCACCGTGCCTCATCAAAGGCTTGGCTAAAGATAGCCGAGGCGACGCAGCCAGGCCGGGTGGCCATGGGGGCAGACCCCATCCACCTCCACCCAACAGCCGTCGCTGGCTTCGCAGCCGCCGTCTTCCCACAACCAGGCCTCCAGCGTGACCAGGTCAGGGACCGCTACCGTCGGCTCAGGCCACTGGAGCGTGGCTATGGCCGCGCTCTCACGATAGGGCCGCTGCACCGCCTGGTCCAGCCAGCCCTGGGCGCGCAGATGGAAGGCCCAGCTGTCGCAGTAGCGCGCCAGTGCTGCTTGGTTGGCCGCATCGGCCACCTGCAGTTGGCGGTTGTCTACCGTCACGCTGCCAAAGCGGCGTGTGCCGACCGAGGGCCGCTGGATCTGATAGGGGATCCACTCTCCTTGGCCGTCGACAAACAACCAGACCGCCAGCGCCACAAATGCCTGGTCGCCGTGACTCCAGCGGTTGATGTGGCCGCTGACATAGGTGATCTGGATCAGGGACCCATCCTCTCCCGGTTCGACCAACAGCTCATCGCCGTGGAGGTGCAGGCGCAGGGCCTGCTCCCCCAACTGGTCACGGGCAAGGAGGGCACGTACACACTCACGCAGACGCGGAGACGCTTGCATAGGGGTGCTCCTTTTGGACAAACAAAAAGACCCGCAGCCTTGCGGCTACGGGTCCACGTTCGGGTACAGCCATCGGCGAAACAACAGGCATGTCAAGGTGCGTCGGTGCCCCTTCACTCTAGGCCGGGGGCCGATCGCTGTCAACGGGCAGACAGCCCTAGGCCCGGGCCTCCTTTCCTTCTTCTCCCTGGAGAGCACCGCTGCTCGTATGCGCACATATGATCTTATGTTGTTATGCTCTTAGGGTATTATGCTCTTATGCTCTTATGCCTGTATATGTGTGAGCTTGCATAGTACAGGGGCCTTCTCCCCGATACCGCTGACAGAGCGTGCCAGTTGCTTGCAGTAACCGCCAGGGGGGTGTAAGCCTAGGAGAGAAACACCCCGCCGTCGCGTCGACGCCGGCTACGCTACTTGTCCGGGACCTGCTTGGGATCGATGATGTCCAGGACTTGGCGATCGTGGATCAGCACAATCTTGCCCGAGCGGGTGTAGGCCCGCCACAGGCGATCTTTGCGCCGTCCAAAGAGCTGCTGCATCGCCGTCTGAAACAGCGAGGCCAGCACACCGGGCTCTTGCCGTCGCTCCTGCACTGGAGCCTTCTCTGGCTCCTGCTGTTGTTCCTGCTGTTGAATTTGCCTATGTTGTGCGCGCGTTGGGTCATGATGCATAGGCGCCTTTCTCGCGGTTGCTAGCTACCGTGCCTCGTGCGCCACAACCGCGGCCGGCGCACGAGCGTGTGAGATCTGCCCTGTTCTGGGCAGCGATCCTCCCTTCTCCCCAGACAAGCGTACGGCGTGAACGGACAACGTGAGTCTCCTCACTAGGCTTACCGAAATAAAATTAGCTCTCGGGCTCGATGAGCAAGGACAGCGCTTCGCTGCGGCCGGCCACCTGCCAGATCGGGGCGGTGAGCGCATTGGCCTGCGCCAGCGCCGCAAAGGTCGTGAACCAGAAGCGGGCCTTGCCGCCGACCTGCTCCGTGATCGTCTTGAGATGGCTCAAGCGCTGCCGGTCGGTCGTCACGGTCAGCACCCGAAAGGTATCCGACCCATAACGCGCTTGGTATTGCCCGCTGCGGTGATAGGCCACGTAGGCCTGGATGCGCCGCGCCCAATCGCGGCGGTCCGCCCGGCCCGAAAGCCCAATGGTGGTGCGCAGGTCGATCTCGACAAAGTGGTAAAAGGCGATGTCCGGCCGCAGCAGCGCAAAGTAGCCGTCGGGCACCACCGCCATCTGCCGGGTGCGGCCCTGGCCGTCGGGCAGTTCCACACGGTCCTTCATCTGGCGGCGGCGCAGGCTGCGCTCGTCCAACCACGGGTCGATCTGCCATTCGCTCTGCGCCGCTGCTAGTTCCAAGGCGATGCGCACGTCGTTGGTCTTGAGCAGGTGGGTGAGAAAGAGCTGGCCGGCTCCGGCGGCGTTATCGCGCGGCTGCCAGTCGAGTTCGCGCAGCGGCACGTGCAGATAGCCGGCCATTACTTCGGCGCCGCGCCGGTCCAGAAAATAGACCAACGGCTGGCGGCCCTCACGCAGGCGGGTGGCCTGTTCATCGCGATAGAGATAGCCGTGGTGGAACAGACGCGCCAGGCGCGTCTGGCAGCGCACGGTGGGGCCGCGCCGATTCTCCGGCGCCTCCCCAAAAAACCAACGCTGGATCTGGGGCGTGGTCAGGGCCCGGCAGACATAGACGCCGTGCAGGATAGCCAGATCGCGTGGCGTCAGCTGCAGCGCCGGCAACCGGTCGCCCGTGGCGCGCACCAGCACCTTGCGCCGAGGTGTTTTGCCGTCAGCCGGCTGTTTCGCGGAAGCGGGAGAGGTCATCTTCATCCTCGCCATAGGTATCGTGATGGTCATCGTCATGGCCGTAGAGCGTGCCTTGCTCTTCTCTGAAAGGCGTATCGTCTGCCGCCGCAGGACGCTGCGCTGGTGGCGGATCTTCGGGGGACGCGGCGGGCGCAGGCGCGGACGCGCTCTGCACAAAGCGCTGCCGGCGCGCCTGCACCGCAGCCAGCAGCTCGGCCAGCGGAGAGCCGCTGGCGACCCGCAACTGTTCACGCAGCTGCTGGACCGCCGGCTCATCCACCCAGATCCCGCGGTCGATGCCTGCAATGCTCAGGGGCTGGAGCTCACCCGTCACATCGCCTTCGCCCCGCGCCGCCTTGACCACAAAATGGAAGGGGCGCAGCCGGGTAAAGAGGTGGGCCGCCAGCTGTTGCTGCTCCTGGATCGTCCACGCCACCGGCTGCAGATCGGTGAGCTGGCCATGCATCCCGGCAAAGACCGGCTCATACGCCTTGATGCGCCGCGGGTCGTAGGGCAATAGCTCCTGGGCCAGCGTCAACGCCGCCTCCATGTCCTGGGTGACGCCGATGATCTTGGTGCCCATGCCCATCAGCGTCTTGCGCGTCTTTATATCAATTTGAAAGAGCTCCTGGTGGCAGAGCGTCAGCCACACCCGGTACTGGCGCGCCACCACGTTGATGAGGTGGTCCAGGTCCTCGGCAAAAAGCCGGCTGCTGTCCTGCGTGCCGAAATGAAAGAGCGTGGTCAGCTCGTCGATCATG
>QEUY01000607.1 GCA_003577365.1 Chloroflexota bacterium
TCGGTCGTGGCGCTCCCGCCCAAGTCCGGCGTCCAGACGCCTGCGCCCAGCGTGGCGTCGACCGCGGCTTCGATGCGCCGCGCCGCGGCGAGTTCGCCCAGATGCGCCAGCAAGAGCGCCGCCGCCGCAATACACGCCAGCGGGTTGGCGATGCCCCGGCCCGCGATGTCCGGCGCGCTGCCGTGGACCGGCTCGGCCACCACGCCGCGCTCCCCCACATTGGCGCTGGGGGCCAGCCCCAACCCGCCCACCAGCGCGGCCGCGGCATCGCTCAAAATATCGCCATACAGATTGGGCGCCACCACTACATCATAACGCTGTGGCTCGCGGATCAGCCGGTAGACCATCGAGTCCACCAGTTGTTCTTCGACCTCGACATCTGGATATTCCGCCGCCACGTCCAGCACGCTGCGCCGGAACAGCCCATCCGACAGGTTGAGCACATTGGCCTTGTGCACAACCGTCACGCGCGGGCGGCGTTCGGGGCGCGCCGCGGCGCGGGCTTGCGCCAGCCGGAAGGCCATCTGCGCGATCCGCGCCGACGCATGCCGGGTAATCACCCGCTCGGCGATCACCCGCTCGCCGCCCTCCTCCTCACGCTCCCGCTTCACATACAGACATTCGGTGTTCTCGCGCACGATCAGCAGGTCCACCCCGTCCCGGCTGCCCGGCACGCGCTGCGAAACCGCCGGGCGCAGGTTGGCATAGAGGTCCAGCGCGCTGCGCAGCGCCAGGATCGGGCTGCTGTAGCCCGCCACGCGACGGCTGGGCGAACTGACCGCGCCAAAGAGCGTGCCGTCACAGCCTTGCACCGCGGCCAGCGTCTCCGGCGGCAGCGCCGTCCCGGTGCGCTCAAAGGTCTCCCAGCCCGCCTCCAACTCCGCAAACTGAAGCGGCAGCCCGGTCGCCTCCAGCACGCGGCGCGCCGCGGGCACCACCTCACGACCAATCCCGTCGCCGGCGATCAGCGCAATCCGCAGCGGTCGCTTGGCATCCATCACAGGTCACCGTCCCCATAGTCGCAGTGGTTCCAGTTGTACCAGCAGCACGACGCCAAAGGCCAGAATGACCAGCCCCGCCGCCCGGTTGACCCAGTGCAGCACGCCGCCGGTGATGCGCTCGCGCAGCAGCGTCACGCCGCCGCTGAGCAGCAGCCACCACGCCGCCGACCCGGCAAAGACGCCCGCCACCAGCAGCGCCGCCCGCCCATAGTCGCCGGGCACAGCCGCCAGCCCCACCCCGGCAAAGACCGCCATAAACGAAAAGATCGTCATCGGGTTGGTCAGCGTTAACAAAAAGGTGGAGCCATAGGCCGCCCAACGCTGCACCGCGCCGCTGCCACCGGCCTGCTGCGGCGGAGGTGTCAACAGCGTGCGCAGGCCCAGATAGCAGAGAAAGACGCCGCCCACCAACCCCAACCCAAGGCGCTGCTCCACCAAAAAGGTCGAGATGGCCGTCAGCCCGAACGCCGCCACCGTGCCATAGAGCGCATCGGCAGAGGCCGCGCCCAGCCCGGTTGCCAAGCCCGTCAGCCGCCCGTGCGCCAGCGTGCGCTGGATACAGAGCAGCCCGATCGGCCCCACCGGCGCGGCAATAGCAAACCCGATCAACATCCCCCGCCCGAAGATCGCCACGTCCATCGCTGCCACTCGCTCTACCAGCGCCCCGAATAGGGGCCGCGGCCTGCCAAATATTCGCGAATCCGCCGCCGCGTCCCCTCGGTCGTATCGTGCGGCAATTGTTTGACCGGAAAACAGTCCCGCTCGGCGATCTCCCAGCGGTCGGTCGGCGTCTCCAGCCGGAACGCCTCGCCGGCATAGGTCAGCACATGGTTGCTCTGGCCCGTGTCAAAGCTGCTGTAAATGCCCAAAAGCTGCGGCGGCTCCAGCAGCACCGCGCCCGCCTCCTCGCGCGCCTCGCGCACGGCGGCATCTTGCGGCATCTCGCCCCGGTTGAGCGCGCCCCCCGGCAGATGCCAGCCATCCTGGTAGGTGTGCCTCACCAGCAGCACCTGCCTGTCGGCGACCAACAGCATCCGCACCCCCAATGTCACCGGACGCAGGATGCGCCAGCGCCAACGGTAGAGGTCAAAGGCGCGATGCAGCGCCCATGCTTTCATGGCTGCTGCGCCAAGCGGCGCTTGACATAGGCCACCAGCCCGCCCGCCTCCACCATCCCCAGAATGCTGGGGCTGAGCGGCGGGAAAGCAAACTCCCCCGCCGCGCAGCGGATGCGGCATGCCACCGGGTCCACCGTCACCACCTCCCCCGGCTGGATCGCCTGCGCCGCCGCCGGGCAGACGATGGCCAGCAGCCCGTTGTTGAGCGCGTTGCGATAGAAGATGCGGCTAAAGCTCTCGGCAATGATCGCACCCACGCCCTGATAGACCAGACAGGTCGCGGCCTGCTCGCGGCTGGAGCCGCACCCCCAGTTGCGCCCCGCCACCACCACATCGCCCGGCTGCACCTGCCCGGCAAACGCAGGGTCCAAATCTTCCAAGGCATGGGCCGCGATCTCGTTCCGGTCTGTGACAGTATAGGTGTACTTGCCGGGAAAGATCACATCCGTGTTGACGTCGTTGCCATACTTCCACGCCCGGCCCTGGATCACCTGCAACGTGCGGCGGTTCTCGCTCATCCCAACACCTCCCGCGGGTCTGCAATCCGCCCCAACACTGCCGAGGCCGCCACCACCGCCGGGCTGGCGAGATAGGTTTCGGCATCCGGCGTGCCCATGCGCCCGCGGAAATTGCGGTTGGCGCTGGAGATCGTCACCTCGCCCGGCGCGGGGATGCCCATATGATTGCCCATGCACGGCCCGCAGCCCGGCACGCCGATCACCGCGCCGGCGTCGATCAACGTCTGGATATAGCCCAGCCGCAGCGCCTCTTGCAGCACGCGGCTGGAGGCCGGGATCACCAGAAAGCGCGTCCCCGGCGCCACCGTGCGCCCGGCCACCACCTGCGCCGCGGCCGCGAGGTCTTCCAGCCGTCCATTGGTGCAGGTCCCCAAGAAAGCCTGCTGCACACGCACGGCGGTCACCGCCGAAACCGGCGCGACATTGTCCACGGCGTGCGGGCAGGCGACATAGGGTTCGAGCGCCGCAGCCTGGTAATGATGCACGGCGCTGACCTGTGCGCCGGCATCTGGATAGAGCGCCCCCACCGCGATCTCGTCGCGCAGCGCAGCGCGGTCGACCTCCGCCTTGCCTTCTCGCGCCAGCCGCCGCGCCCGCGCATCCGCCAGGTAGTCAAAGGTGC
>QEUY01000608.1 GCA_003577365.1 Chloroflexota bacterium
CTCCACGACCCAGCGACGGGCAGGGTATTGCGTTTCACCGGGAATGGGACAGACTTCGACAGGGGGTTCGCCACGACGACGGCGATGCTTGATATGCAAGACATAATGCTCCGATTGCAGGAACGCTTTGCTATCGACGTAGTCGTACCCACGGTCGGCACAGAGATGCTGTTCACTGTCGGGTCGCTCGACCACCATCGAGAAGACCAACTCTTCCACGGCGCACTTGTCATGGCGATTGGCCGCCGAGAGATAGACCGCCAGCAGCGCCCCCCGCTTGTCCACCAGAATATGAATCTTGCTGCCTCGCTTGCCGCGGTCGGTGGGGTTGCGTCCAGTTCCTTCGCCCCCCAACGGGGCCGCACAACTCTTGCTGTCGATGGCTTGCCACTTCCAGCGAATCCGCCGTCGCTTGTGGTAGAACTTCACCATCTCGGTCATGATGTGGGCAAAGACGCCACTCTGCTGCCACGCCTGCAGTCGCACATGGGCCGTGCTGCTCGACACGCCGAAAGAGTCCCGCGGCAACGCCTTCCACTGACAGCCTGTCCACAGCACATACCAGATGGCATTCAGCGCCCAACGGTCCGGTACCGGCGGACGTCCCCGCTTGCGTTTCTTGGCCGGCTGCGGAAATAGGTGCTTGATACGCTTCCACAGCGGCTTTGGCACGGCGAAGTAATCAACTCGTTTCGGTTTTGTGGTATGCTTTCTTTTCACGACGCACCTCGCAGATTTGGCTTTGTTGGCGCAAACTATTTTCTACGATGTGCGTCGTTTCGCTTATTCATCCCCCCATTTTTCGGATAGAGTCTTAGTCGCGTGCTCTAGGCAATCGTATACCCCAAGAAGACCTTGGAAAGACAAGTTGCATGAGCGTGCGTGTCCGTCAGATACGCACTCTCAGATGTTCGGAGGAACTGATGCGATTTCCTGTCCAATTCAGGCGAGTGATAGCCTTTGCTGCGTGGAGCGCCTTCGCCCTCGCAGTCAATGGACATTCAGGGATTTGTGGAGCAGATTGACGGCGAATTCGGCTACCGAATGCTTCGTCCTGCCAACTGGGAGCCGATCCATTTGGGGGCCGTACGCGGCTATCGCTTCGCTGCAAGCGCAGCCGGCGAGGACCGGCTGCTCCTCACAGTTGGCAACCTGGCCGTGATGGCTGCCCAGGCGTCGGCAGGTACCCAGGTAGCTCCGTGGGTTGAGTTCCAACAGAGTGATTCGCTTGAGGCGTGGATGCAACAGCGCGAGGCGGCGTGGACACAGGTGGCGCAGAGTACCGGCCTTTCCTTTGAACGCTACATGACGTTGCCCAATGGGGCAGTCTATCTGCTCCTGCTGCCTGAACAGTCTCTCCAACTGATAGCCTATCTGCTCGACGATGGGCATCCGCTCACGGTCAGTTTGGAAGGATTCGGCGCTTATGTACAGCGGTCCAAATTGGAGGAGAGTGGTCTCTCGGCTGACTTTCTGACCATGCTCCGGAGTGCGCAGGCCATCGAGCCAGACGTGGAAAGGATAGATCCTCCGCTGCCTCAATGATAGTCACTTGCTCTCGGCACATGATCTTCTCCCCCTGTGTATGTGCTGAGTACAGTTGGCGGCTAATTCAGAGTGTATAGTATAAAGGAGCAGTCATGTAAGCACAGATGAATCACGCCCGAACCAGAATGGCGCTGCTGCTCGGATTGGCGCTTGTGACAGCCACATTCGCCGGTGTCTATGTCTTTACATCGCCACGTCTATCTGCACAAGAAGAGCAATTCGTCCACTGCTATGAGGAGATTCGCCATGCCGACGGCAGCGTCGGCTACCTGGGCCATCCGCCCATGGACGGGGCGTTTCAACCCGACCCCGGCGAAACCCATGTGAAGACCCACTGCTTCACTACCTGGGCCGATGCGGCTCACTTTGTTACCGGCGGCGCGGTGACGCTGCCGGCCAACGCGACGCAGAAAGACTACGAGCAGGCCACTTTGGAATATTCAAGCCAGGTCTATCAAGAGCAGTTGAAGGCCCAACGGTAGCAATGTCTAGGTAAACGCAACCGAAACCCTTCTGTGACCGGCACTTTGGCAGTGCCGGTCACTTTTTATATCAGGAGGATGATCCTACAAGCTATGGGTTAAGGCTGTACGGCGGTTTCTTCTTTGGCGATGTCGATCATGGGCGTGACGCCGGGGCCGGGCAGGACCACGGTCGGCGTGGTGCCTTCGGGCGTGAAGATGATCTTGTCGCTGGCCGACAGCGCGCTGGCGTTGGTCTGTGCGATCTGGAGTTGGAGCAAACCAGGGCTGGAGGCCAGAATTTCGGCCAGCGCCATCTGCACGGCGACCTCGGCCTTGGCGCGTTCGGCGGCGGCCAGGGCGAGCGCACTTTCGATCTCTAGGTCGCGCTGGGCGGCCAACAGGGCGTTGTCCTTTTCGGCCACGATGATCGCCTGTTCGGCCTCGACGCGCGCCAGTTCGTTGGCGCGCTCGGCTTCGATCACGGCGCGCTGCGCCACGATCTTTTCCTCTTCCAGCTCCGCCAGTGTCTTTTGCTGGCGGGCTTCCTCTTGGATGCGGCTCTGGGCGACGCGGATTTCACCTTCTTGGCGAGCTTGCTCGGCTGCGGCCTCGGCTTGGGCCTTGAGTTTGTCCTGCGCCGCTTTTTCGGTCTGCAGCCGGCTTTGGACGATCTCGTCGAGACGGGCTTGGACTTCGGGCGAGAGGATGACTTCGGGAACGGCCACGTTTTCGACCGTGAGGCCGTAGTTTTCGGCCAGCTTGTTGAGTTCGTCGTCAATACATTCGCGCAGTTCGTCGCGGCCCGTGCCGATGACGGCATCGTCAAAGCCGCGGTTGCCGACGCAGACCTTCATGGCCTGGCGGGCGCGGTCTTCGATGCGAAGATATCGCCGGTGACGACCAGGCCGATGCGCTGTTTGTCGCGCGTGATCAGTTCGGCATCGGAGACGCTGAAGGCGACGGCCTGGCTGGAAACGCGGCGCATCTCCACAAACAGGCCGGCGTCGCTGTAGACGCCCGGCCCGACCACGTTCTTGATGCGCCCGCTGACGAACTGGACGCCGACTTCATCTTCGTCGACGCGTTCGAAGAAGTAGAAGAAGTTGCTGGCGAAGCCAAAGACCAGGAGCAGCAGCACAAAGATACCCAGGCCGGTGATGACGGCGCGGGTGGGGATGTTCAGACGGCGAGGATTCTGCATGGACCAAGGCCTTTCTAGTGAAGACAGACAAGAGCGAAGCCGCTGACATTGTAACAGGCGTTGCGGCGGTGAAAAATCCGGCACAGCGCGGCGCGCACCCGACGGTGCATTTGGGGCCAATGTGCCGCCGCGCGTACAATGTGTACTGTACAATACGAACGACGCCATGCGGCTGTTGCGCCGTCTATAATCGACGACAAGGGCTGGTAGACACAAAGAGTGGCAGGCAATGACGACGATTCGGCTGCCGGGGTTGGTGGATGCTCATGTGCATCTGCGCGAGCCGGGGTATGAGCATAAGGAAGATTTCTATTCGGGGACGGCGGCGGCGTTGGCGGGCGGCGTGGTGACAGTGTTGGATATGCCCAACACCGTGCCTCCTACCGGCACGCCCGAGCTGCTGGCGGACAAGGCGCAGCGCGCGGCCGGCAAGGCGGTGTGCGATGTGGGGCTGTTTGTGGGGGCGACGACCTCCTATCTGGACGCGTACCTGCCGGTGGCGGAGCGCGCCTGCGGGCTGAAGATCTATGTCAGCGATACGTTTGGCAGCCTGCGCATCGAGTCGTTGAGCCTGATGCAGCGTTTTTTCCGGAGCTGGGCGGAGCGGGCGGAGGGGATCGGGTTTCGCACGCGCGGGGCTGCGGCGGGGCTGGGGCCGATCGCGGTCCACGCCGAGGAGTTGATGTTGCCGGTCTGTCTGGCGTTGAGCAAGCTGTATGACGTGCCGCTGCATGTGGTGCACGTCACGCGGCGCAGCGAGATCGAGTTGATCCGCGCCGCCAAGGAGCGCGGCTGGCCGGTGACGTGTGAGGCGACGCCGCACCATCTGTTGCTGTCGAGCGAGGACGCGGCGCGGCTGGGGCCGCTCGGCGATATGCGCCCGCGGTTGGCCTCGCCCGACGATGTGGCGGCATTGTGGGAAAATCTGGAGACGATTGACCTGTTCGCCACCGACCACGCGCCGCATACGCTGGCAGAGAAGGGGATCACGGCGCAGGCGACGCAGCCGCCCCCCGGCGTGCCTGGGGTAGAGACGATGCTGCCGCTGCTGTTGACGGCGGTTCATGCGGGCCGCTTGACGCTGGACGATGTGATCGAGCGCTGCGCCCACGCCCCGCGGCGCATCTACGGGCTGCCGGAGCCGCCGGAGAGCTATGTCGAGGTCGATGTCGACGCGGTCTACCGGCTGGAGGATGGGCAGATGAAGACGCGCTGCGGGTGGACGCCCTTCGCGGGCCAAGAGGTGTGGGGGCGTGTGACGCGCGTGGTGCTGCGCGGGCAAGAGGTGTATGCCGGCGGCGAGGTGACGGCTTTGCCGGGGACGGGCAGGGTGTTGTTCCACCCTGAGCAAGCAAGGTAACCCAAGCCGGCGGAGCGAAATCCGCCGGCTTTTTTGTGGGCCGGCTTCGGCATATAGTGAGCGATCAGGCCGACAAAGCCGGATGACAGCATGGTGATGCAGCGAAAGGCTGTTGGGGTCGGTATTCAGATGAGGCGCTGCGGCGCAAAGAAGGGATTTGAAACGATGGCAACCAAGCGGGTCGGAAATCTTCCGGCAGACTACGCCAACAACGGCTTTTACGGTCAGGATATTCTCAGCGTCAATCAGTTTGACAAGGGCAAGCTGGACTATATCTTCCGTGTGGCGCATGAGATGCGCGTGCTGGTAGAACGGTTTGGCAGCGCGGATCTGCTGCAGGGCAAGATTTTGGCGAATCTATTTTACGAGCCGAGCACGCGCACCAGCTCCAGCTTTATGGCTTCGATGCTGCGTCTGGGGGGACAGGTGATCCCGATCAACAACGTGCAGTATAGCTCGGTGACCAAGGGCGAGAGTCTGCCCGACACGATCCGCACGCTGGAGAGCTACGCGGATGTGATTGTGCTGCGCCACCCGGAGGTGGGCGCAGCGGCGACGGCGGCGCGCTATGCGCAGAAACCGCTGATCAATGCAGGGGACGGGGTGGGCGAACATCCGACCCAGGCGCTGCTTGACCTGTTTACGATTGTGGAGGACTTGGGCAAGGTGGATACGCTGAAGATCGCGATGGTCGGCGATCTGAAATACGGGCGCACGGTACACAGCCTGACCAAGCTGCTGGTCAACTATGATGTCGAGTTTGTATTTGTCAGCCCGGATATCCTGGCGATGCCGGACGATGTGCTGGAGGTAGTGCGCGAGCGCGGGCACAAGTTCCGGGTGACGCAGGATGTGCATGAGGTCATCGGCGATGTGGACGTGCTCTATGTGACACGCGTGCAGAAGGAACGCTTCTCCGATATGGCGCAGTATGACCGGGTGCGCGATCAATATGTGGTGGACGAGGCGCTGATGGCGAAGGCAAAACGCGAGATGATCGTGATGCACCCGCTGCCGCGTGTCAACGAGATCAGCTATGCGGTCGACGAAGACCCGCGCGCCGCTTACTTCCGCCAGATGCGCAACGGGATGTATATCCGCATGGCGCTGCTGGCCGCGGTCTTGGGGAAGGCATAAGGGCAGAGATGCAATCCGGACGGCGGGCGATCCTGCGTGCGCTGCTGGTGTGGCTGGCGGGCGGTCTGTTGGCCGCGCTGCTCCGCGCGCCGGTCTATGCGCTGACCGCAGCCAACGCCGACGACGAGATCGTCTATCTGGACCCTGAGGGGGTGATCCGAGTCACGGACCCGCGCCCCTCCAGCACACAGCTTGCGGTGCAGTGGGCCAGCCCAGAAGGCGGCTGGACGGCGCTGGCGCTGGGCGACTTCAACGCCGACGGCGATCTGGAGATTGCCGCGCTCCGGCCTGAGGGGGACGGGGGGCGGTTGGCGATCTTCGACCCGGTGGCGGTGAATGTGCCGGC
>QEUY01000609.1 GCA_003577365.1 Chloroflexota bacterium
TAGAGGGTCTTGCGATGGCGGCGGAGGCGCAGCGCGTTGAGCAGGCGGCGGGCGGTGCGGCGGATGGGCAGGAGCATGATGCAGGTTCTCCAGGATAGAAGCGGGCGCGGCTCAGCGCGCTTGGGCGCAAAAGCGTTGCAGCGCCTCGAAGGCCGCGGCAGGCGCGCTGGGGTTGTTCTCGCGCCGGCCTGTGTTATAGGTGACGATCAGCTCGCGGCGGGCGCGCGTGATGCCTACATAGAGCAGTCGCAGCCGTTCGGCGGCGACCTCCAGCCGCGCTTGGCGGGTGGCCTCGCCGGGCACATAGTCGTCGAGCGTGCCCATGTGCAGTTGGCGCACCTGGGCCAAGGCCTCGGCCATCAGGTTGAGCCGGTCGCGCGTGAACCAGCGTTCGCCGCGATAGGCGTCGTCGGGCGCGCCGCTGGGAAAGTTGTAGTTGTTGACCGAGATCAGGTAGACGCGATCCCATTCCAGCCCCTTGGCGGCGTGCATGGTGGCGACGGTGACCTTGCCGCGCTTGGGTTCATAGCCCTGGGTGTCTTCGTCAAAACCGGGCATGCGTTTGCGGTTGGTGGCAATGTTGCCCAGCTCGCCTGCCAGGTCGGGCAGGCGGTAGGTCGGGTTTTCGGCAGCCAGCTTGGCGAGGTGGACGGCCAGGAAGTGGGCCAGCGCCAGGTCGGCGGGGTCGACAAAGAGATCGTTGCCCAGGGTCAACACCAGTTCGTCGGCGGGCAGCACGGTGGCGCGCGTCCAGCGCTGCAGGTCGCTGCGAAAGGCTTCGACCACGGCGCGCAGCCCGTCTACGCTGTCCAGCCAGCCGATCTGGTTGAGCCAGTCATGGCCGGCGGGGAAGAGAAAGCTTTCGGGCGTGTCGAGCTTGCGCAGGGCAGCGGCAAAGGTCTTGACCGGTTCGGGCAGATCCTGTTTGCGTGTGGCGGGCACGACGTGATGGAGGGTCTCGCCTACGGCGGCAGGGGTGAGGACAGGCGCGGCGGCGTGGGCGCGCTGGGCAAGCAGGCTTGGCCCGCGGCGCGGCCACCAGACCTCGCTCCAGACCTGTTCGAGGCGGCTGCCCACGGCGGGCTGGGCGATGTAGTCAAGCACCGTCGCCAGGGCCTGGGCCGCGGCGCGCGTGGCCGTGCTGGTGCGCAGCAGGCTGTCGTCGAAGGGCAGCCCGGCGGCTTCCAGCGCCTCGGTGATGTGAAAACAGCGCCCGCCTTCGAGCGTGAGAACGGCCACGGTCGCGTCGAGGTGATCGGGCAGCCAGCGGCGCAGGCTGGAGACCACGATCTCGATCTCCTGTTCCGGGGTCATGGCGCGTTCAAAAAAATGATGGGGCACTTGGCCTGCATCGGGGTTGGGCTGCGGGTCGCCGGCTAATGTCGGCTCGATGCGCGGCGGGGTCAGCGCCAGCCGTTGGGGCAGGACAGGATGGCGCGTGCGCGACCATTCGATCAGATGGTTGGCGACCTCGATGATGGGCCGTGCGCTGCGCCCGGAGTTGGGCAGATCGCGCGCTTGCTCGCTGTGTTTCTGGGTAAAGGCGACCAGAAATTCGGGGTTGGCGCTGGTGAAGGTAGTGGTGATGGCCTGGTTGGGGTCGCCCACGCGCACCCAGTTGCCGCGGCGCGCGGTCAGACGGCGCAGCATGGCCTCTTGGAGCGCGGTGCTGTCTTGGGCCTCGTCTTCCAACACATAGGGCCAGCGCTCTTGCAGCCGGTCCAAATAGTTGGGGTCGGCATCCAGGGCGCGCAACGCCAGCACGATCAGGTCGTTGAAGTCGACCGCGCCGCGGGTCTGTAAACTGCGTTGATAGTCGGCATAGATATGGATGCCGAACTCCAGCAGCGGCCAAGTCCCCGACTGGCGGCGCAGCCGCGCCTGGAGTTCATAGGGTTCGACGCGCAGGTCTTTGCCCACGCGGATCACGGCGTTGGCGATCTCCAGCGCGTCGTCTTGGATATAACGCTCGATGGTGCGGGCACGCTGTAGATAGTCGGGCAGGATAAAGGAACCAAAGATGTCCGGGTGGGTACGTAGATAGCCCTGCACCGCCTCGCGGATGATCTCGGCGGAGGTGCGTTCGTCGACGATGCCAAAGCCTTCGTGCAGCCCGACCAGGGCCGGTCGCTCGCGCACAATGTCGTGGGCCAGGGCGTGCAGCGTGCGCACGCGATAGCCGACGCCGGGCAGCAGCCCGCGCTCGCGGTTGAGGAAATGGGCGATGCGGCTGCGGAAGTTTTCGACGGCGCTGTTGGTGAAGGTGACGACCAGCACTTCGCGGTCGTCTAGGCTCTCGTGCGCGATGACGCGTTCGACCAAGCGCGCGGCCAGCAGGCTGAGGGTAAAGGTCTTGCCGCTGCCCGGCACGGCGCTGACCCCCATGCAGCCGCCCTCATAATCTAGGATACGCGCCTGCGCGGGCCGGAGCTGTACGGCGGCGTTCATCTGCCGAGAATTTGCACGCCGCTGGCGGTCGCTTCGGCCACCCAACCTTCGACCACGCCGCCGCTCGCCGGCTGATAGCGAATGCGCCACCAGGTCAGGTTGTCGGCTACGGCGCGCTCGCCCAGGATCTGCAGGGCTTCGCCGGGCCGCACTTGGCCCACGATGTCGCCATCGGGTTTGCTCAAATAGCCAGCGCTGGCGCGGATGTTGACATTGCTGGAGGTGATGTTGCGCACCACGTCGCCCGCTTGATAGAGGCCGCCGCTGTCGGGCGCGCCGTCTGTGCTGGGGGCCTGTTCGGCGGCCACAGGCGTGGCGGTCACCGGCGGCGGGGTCCATGCGGCGCCGGTGTCCTGGAGATCGGACAGGTTCAGCCGGCTGACGCCGGTCGCCACCACGACGCCGCCGCAGCTCATCCCGGCCAGCAGCATAAAGCCGGCCACAAAGCCGGGCCAAAAGAGCGAGCGCAGCCCGCGCTTTTTGGCAGGGCGCGTTCTGCCGCTTGGGGGGGGAGGCGGGGTAGTAGGCAAGGCCGGTGGAGGCGCAGGCTGGTCCGGCGGAAGCTCATAAACGGCCGGGCGCGGGGCTGCCGGCTGTGTCTGCGCCCGCGGCTGAGCGGCGGCAGGCGGCGTAAAGGTTACTGGCGGCGCTGGCTGTGCCGGTTGTGGCGCCGGGGCCGGAGATGGCGGTGAGGGCGGCGGTGAGGGCGGCGCGGGTTGCGCCTGCACAGCTTGCGCCGCTGCGCGCGGGCCGGGCGGGTCCGACTGGACCGTGGGCACGTTATACTCGTCCGGCTCGCTGGGGAG
>QEUY01000610.1 GCA_003577365.1 Chloroflexota bacterium
TCCTTGAGGATTTCCGTGCCGGAGGCGGGAACGTTACCCAGCACCTGCCGGCCAATGCGCGCCTCAAACGCGCCGATCACCTCCGGCGGGAAGCCGTTGGGATAGGTCGGGAAGGGCTGATCCAAGACCACACCGGCCAGTTCCCAATGGCCGGTGGTCGTGTCCTTGCCCGCGCTGACCTCGGTCAGCCGCCCATAGGCCGCGGTGGCCCGGCGCGTGGGGGGCGTGCCGGCGATCTCGGTCAAGTTGCCCAGCCCCATCGCACCCATATGTGGCAGGTGCAGCCCACCCACGGCGCGCGCGAGGTTGCCCAGCGTGTTGGCGCCGAGGTCGCCGTAGGCCGCTGCATCCGGCGCATCGCCACACCCCACGCTGTCCAGCACAATCAGCAGCACACGACCGGCTTGTTGCATGCGAACCCCCTATTGCGGGCGACAGCGATTCTGGACAGCGGCTATTCGGGGCGGTAGCAGAGCCGCACCACGTCGAGATTGGACTGGAGCTCCTTTTGGGCGCGGGCGCGCTGGGGGGGCAGCAGCGCGGCCAGCCCCCAATAGCCCAGTTTGGCGAGGCTCAGCCCGCCCAACATCGCGCGCAGCAGCAGCGCGCGGCGTGCGTCATAGTTCTTGCGATAGAACAGAATCTTGCCGCGATAGACCATCTTGCGGCGCCGCCAGCGGTCCATGCTCCGCCCGCCGTAGTGGATCGTGGAAGCGTGGGGCAGGTAGTAGATGTTCCACCCCGCCTGTTTGAGCCGGTACTGGAGGTCGGCCTCGTCGCCATAGATAAAGTAGGAATCGTCCAACAGCCCCACTTGGTCGAGCGCAGCGCGGCGCAGCATCAGACAGGCCGACCCGATCCAGCCGACCGAGCGCACTTGGTCGTCGCTCACATTGGCGGGATATGCCGGCCACAGCAGCGCACCCAGCCGCGTGGCGATCAAGAACTCCTCGCGCAGCGTGGGGAAATTGTTGTAATAGGCTTGCGGCGAGCCGTCCGGGTTCAAGAGCCGCCCGCCTGCCGCGGCCGCGTCGGGGTGGGTATCGAGAAAGCGCACCATGGCATCGAGCGAGGGGCCGTTGACCAGCGTGTCGTCGTTGAGCAGCAGGATATAGCGCCCGCGCGTCGCCTCGATCCCCTGGTTGCTGGCTCGCCCCAGCCCCACGTTGCCCGCGTTTTGGAGCAACTGCACGGCGGGGAACTGGGCGGCCAGCATGGCTTGGCTGCCGTCGGTCGAGCCGTTGTCCACGACGGTCACGTCGAAGCGGCTCTGCAGCCCGCCTGCATAGAGCGATTGCAGACATGGCTCCAGATAGCGTCTGTTGTTTAGGCAGACCAGCACAATCGAGAGATCGGGGACAGGTTGCTCTGGAGTGGGGTGGTTGTTCTGCATGTGCTTAACCCTCGCGCATCCGCTGGTCGAGTTCCATGATCTCTTCGTAGGTCCCCAGGTCGATATAGCTGCTGCGGGCCATGGGCACGCCGCGGAAGCGCAGCCCAGCCTGGATGGCGCCGTTCATGATCGCCGCAAAGTCGGAGCGCCCGTCACACACGGCTGCATGCAGGTATTCGGTAAAGCGCGGCCGCCAGATGATGCAGCCCCACATCAGGGTCAGGTCGGTCTGGCGCGGCTTGTCGACGATCTCCTGCACCGTGCAGTCGCCGTCCACGCGTACCATGCCGAACTTTTCCGGGCGGGTGGTGGGGAAGAGCGCCAGGATCACGTCGTCTTGGGGCTGCGCCGCGGCCAGCGCCCGCGCAAATACATCGGTGGGCTGCATGATCGTATCCGCCATGCCAAAGCAGACGGTCTTGCCGCCGGCCAGGTGATAGGCCGAATCGAGCGCATGGGCCAGCCCCGGCGAGGTGGACTGGTCGTGACCGTTGGTCTGCTCTTGCACGACATAGCTGATGTGGCAGCCAAAGCGCCCGCCATTGCCAAAGTAGCCCAGCAGCTGATGTTTGGTCTCGTTGACGACAAAGACCACATGGCGCAGCCCGGCCTGCGTCAAATTGTCCAGCACATATTGCGCCACCGGTTTGTAGCGGTTGTCGCGGATGATCGGATACAACTCTTTGGGGTAGGGCAGCCCCAGCCGCACACCTTTTCCGGCGGCAGGAACCAGCCCGATCAGTTCTTCCGGCATCTTATCTCTCCTTCGTCCTGTCGATGCGCGCTGTCTCACCACCTGTGCCCGCTGTCGCTGCGGCTTGCCGCTGTACCATCCGCTCGATACTCATCACGCCTCCGAGGAAAAGCCAGCCCAGCATGCTGCCCCGATAGCCGTTCAGCCCGATGTTATAGACAAAGGGCAAGATCCAATCGACCAACACGCCCGCTGCCAACATGCCCGCCACCCCCGCCAACGCACCGTGGATATAGGCCCGGCCAAACCCCAGCGGCGCACGCCAGCGCAGACGCCACGCGACGAGCGCCACCGAACCCATAAACCACAGGAACGCGGCCAACCCCACCAACCCCGTCTGCGCTACGATGTCTATATATTGGTTGTGCGAATTGAACTGGACGGCGTAGCCGCGGATCGGAAAGAGCGGCGTATACCAGTAGTAGTTGGCCGGGCCAAACCCCAGGATGGGACTCTCCCGCACCATGTTCAACACAATGATCCAGGCATCCAAGCGTGTCGAGTAGCTGTACTCGTCGGAGGCGATGGCCTGCGATGAGATGTAGAGCGCCAGCACCGGGCCGACCAGCGCCATCAGCAGCGCCGCCTTGGGCGAGCGCAGCGCCACCAACACCCCGACCGCTACAAAGGCCGGCAGATAGCCCGACTTCCACTCGCCGTTGATCACAAAGGCGACAAAGAGCGTCGCCAGGGTCAGCCCCAACAAGGCAGCACGCGCCGGCCGCGCCAGCTTTTCGTTGAACAGCGCCTGGCTCAGGGCGAGGGTCACGATCCACAGCCAGAGCATGGCGTTGGCGGTTGCGCCGAACTGGAATAACGGGCGCGTCAGCCTGTCGACGCCGGGCAGCAGCCAGCCGGCGATAAAGAGCGCGCCCAGCGCCAGAAAAGCCCACGTCAGGCGCGCCAGCCAGCGTAGATCCTCAAACTGGTGGGCGGTGAGCAGAAAGGCCCCCGCCGACAGCACATAGATCGCCAGCCCGCCAAGCTGCGAGTCCAGCGGTGCATGGGGCGCGGTGGGAAACCAGGCAAGCTGGCCCGCCACAAACGCCAGCGCCGCGGCCGCGACCATCACCAGCAGCGGGCGCGTCATCGGCGAGGCGAAG
>QEUY01000611.1 GCA_003577365.1 Chloroflexota bacterium
CGATGCGCGCATCAAAGCCGGTTCTGATCCTGAGCTTTACCCTGCTGGTCGTCATGCTCGGCTATGGCATGGTGCTGCCCATCATGCCCTTCTATATCAAGGCGCTCGGCGCAGGCGGCCGCGAGCTGGGCTGGCTGATGGCGACCTATGCGCTGATGCAGTTGCTCTGCGCGCCGCTGTGGGGCGTGCTCTCCGACCGGATTGGGCGCAAGCCGGTCCTGGCCGTGGGGGTGCTGGGCTATGCCATCAGCCTGCTGATGTTCGGGTTGGCGACTACCTTTTGGATGCTCTTTGCGGCGCGCTCGCTTTCGGGCGTCCTGTCGTCGGCCACCATGCCGACCGCCATGGCCTTTATCGGCGATGCCGCGCCCGAAAAGGAGCGCAGCGGCGGCATGGGGCAGCTTGGCGCGGCCATGGGCATCGGCGTCGTGGCCGGGCCGCTGTTGGGCGGCTGGCTCTCCGCCGGTTCGCTCAGCCTGCCCTTCTTTGTGGGCGCGGGGCTGGCCTTTATCTCCTTCCTGCTGGTGATCGCCATCCTGCCCGAATCGCACGCCCCCCACGCCACCGCCGAGCAGACCGCGCCGCTCACGCGTGTCGAGCTGCGCGCCCTCTTTTTTAGTCCCGCCGGGGTCCTGCTGCTGCTCATCTTTATCATGAGCTTTGGGCTGACCGGCTTCCAGGGCATCACCGGGCTGTATGTGGTGGACAAGTTCAGCTTCACCACGACCCAGGTCGGCGCGATCTGGATGATCATGGGCGGCATGCTGATCGTCGTCCAAGGCGCGCTGATCGGGCCGCTGACCAAGAAGTTCGGGGAGATGGCGCTGATCGTCGCCGGTCTGGTGGGCGGCGCGCTGGGCTTTGCCGGCATGTCGCTGGCGGTGGATTACCCGACCACGCTTCTGGCCGTTGGGGTCTTTACGCTGGCGCTGGCGTTGATCGGCCCGGCGCTGAACGCGGCCCTCTCCGCCTTTGCCGGGGAGCGTCAGGGCATGCTGATGGGGCTGAACAGCGCGGTGGGCAGCTTGGGCAAGGTAGCCGGACCGCTCTGGGCCGGCTACCTCTACGAAGCCAATATCGAATATCCCTATCTCAGCGGCGCGGCCACACTGCTGCTGGCGCTGTTGGTCAGCGTGGCAGGGATGCACGCCGCGCGGGCGCATGTCGCCTAAACCGGCAGCGTCAGCTTGCCGCCCAGGGTTTCCGCAAAGTAGCGACCCCAGTGGGGCCGCCGCCCGTCGATGTCGCCGAACCCGTATTCATCCGAGAGCGTCCACGACGCGTAGACGCCGCCCGATTTCTGCGCCACGTTGGGGTCGGCGGCCAGCGCGGCCACGGCGCGCCCCACAAAGTAGGGCGTCTCCGACGCGATGAAGTGCGGATCCTTCTTGGCTCCGTCCTGCCAGTTGGCTTCGCTCACGCCAAAGTGGTCGAGCATGGCCTCTGAGCGCAGAAAGCCCGGCGTCACCGCCACCGCGCTCACGCCGTGCGGGCGCAGTTCCTCGGCCATGCTGTAGGCCAGCCGGATCACGCTCATCTTCACCAGGTCATAGTAAAAGCTGCCGCGGTAGTAGGCGCCGTCGCCGTCGGTAATCTCGACGATCAACCCCTGGCCGCGGTCAATCAAGTAGGGCGCGGCGTACTTGGCCGTGATGATGTGCGTATGCACGGCCACCTCGAACACACGTAGACCTTGGCGCACGTCCAGTTCCCAGAAGCGCTTGCCCCAACTCTCAAAATCTTCGCCGCCCCAGATGTCGTTGACCAGGATGTCCAGCCTGCCCTGCTCGGCCTGCACGCGCGCGAAGAGCGCCTGCACCTGGGCTTCGACCAGGTGGTCGACCCGAACGGGGATGCCCGCGCCGCCGTAGCTTGTCACCATCTCGGCGGTCTCCTCGATGGTTTCGGGCCGGTTCGGCCCGGACGCCAACTGCCCGCGCACGCTGCGCCCGGTGCAATAGACCGTCGCCCCCGCTTCGCCCAACATACACGCGATCCCGCGGCCTGCGCCGCGCGTGGCCCCCGCCACCACCGCAACCTTGCCTTGCAACGGTTTCATCTCGCCGGCTCCTTGCCCCATGATTTGCTCCTGATTACCTGATTATTGGAAAGGCTGCATGGTACGCACGATCTCTTCGACCAGCGCAAAGTCGCCCATGCCGCTGAAAAGCACGGTATAGCCGTTGGTAGCGGTCACGATCTCAACGGTCCTGCCCATCTGTCCCTCGACCTCCCAGCGCGTGGCGGGCAGCCCCACGCCCAGCGTCAGCGTGCTTTCGTTCGAAACGGTCGGGTTGGCGGGGTCTTGCGCCAGCTCATCGCGACGGATGGCGGCGGCGTCAATCGGGCTGGCGGGTGCGCTCTTCTGAACCACGATGTCGATCTTGGTGCCGCCTTCGGGGATGCCGCCGCTGCCCTCTTGGCGCGGCCAGGAGTTGAGCGTCACGGCATACCCCATGCTGGTCTGTTTCACCTCCGGCGCGACGTCGATCAGGTCCCACCCGGCGGGATAGCGCAGTTCAAAGCCGACCACCTCGTCACGATAGGTCTGGGCGTCGGCCAGCCAACCGGGCTCGGCAGCGACAGTCTCTGTGGCGACAGTCTCTGTCGGGCTGGCCGTCTCGCCCGCGGGCGTGGACGCGGCAGGGGCCTCCGCCTGCGGAGTGGCGATGGCCGTAGGGGTTACCGGTTGGTCAGGCGCGGGGGGGAGGGTCGCCGTTGCAGGCAGGGTCGCCGGCACTGTAGCCGGTTCAGCCGGTTGCGCAGGCTGGGGTGTCGCCGGGGCTGTACACGCCGCCAGCAACGCGCCCGCCAGCAGCCAGAAAGCGGCTTTGTGCAGCATGATTCATCTCCTCTCACTCCATCCACGGACGTAGTTCGCAGCTACCGGTAAGGAGACGCAGCAGCAGGGGCCAGGGTTCCGCGCCGGGCGTGAGCCGGCAGCGGTTCGCCGAGGATGCGGCGATAGACCGCAAGATTGGAGCAGGCATGATCTTGCCTGTCGGGGATGGCGGTGACGCCGGTCGCCATCTCTTGGCCGCCGGCGGTCGTCCAATCCATGTCGAAGTGCAGGTATGTGCCGTCATAGCTCAGGACATAGCGCCCGCGCGCCGGCGGCTCGCCCAGTTCATAGACCGATTGGCTGGGGTCGAGTTCCCAAACACCGAGAAACCCAGCAAAATCTGGCGGAGTAGCCATTTGACGTCGTCCATGTCGAGCAGTTTGTACATAACGATGGTCGGCTG
>QEUY01000612.1 GCA_003577365.1 Chloroflexota bacterium
GAGGTGCGATACTGAGGTGCGATACTGAGGTGCGATACTGAGGTGCGATACTGGGATGACGTATTGCCTTGACCCAAGATTGGTTGTCTCCTGAACTAGATGCGCCTGAGAATGGCGAGTGGCCGGACGAGCTGCCGGCAGACGTGGCGGAGGTTGGCGGTGCGGATTTCGCCCCCTCCTTACCGATCATTTTGTTTAGTGCGGCCTGCGGCGTGGCAGGCGGGGTGATCGGTTTATACATCGGGACGGTGCTGCTCGACCTCGGCATCGAGTTGAGCGCAGGCGTGGCGACGCTTGCCATGCTCTTCGGGCTGGGGATCAGCGGGGCGGTGTTGTCGGCGTTGAGCGGCTCACGCGCCGCGCCGGTCAATATTCTGTTTAGCTGCGGGCTGATCTTGCTGGCCCTGATGCTGTTGGCGTTGTGCGTGCTGGCCGGTGCATTGGCCGGTACGCTGTTGCTGCGCTGACAGGTGGCGAAAGCACAGGTTGTTCGATGACAGATCATCGCTATGTCTCTCTCCGGCGTTGAGATCGAACCCGGACGCCGCGCCCGGCTGACGGTGCGCGCTGCGCCGGATGCACGCAACAGCCTGGTGCTATGGCATCGCACGGTGGCGCCGTGGCGTGTGCTGCGCAACGGGCTGATCATCCAACTCTGCCATTATATCCCAAGTCTGGCGATCAAGCGGGCGCTCTACCGGTTGATGGGGATGGCGGTGGGCGCGCATGTCAGCTTTGCCTGGCGCACGACGCCCGATTTGTTTTTCCCAGAATTGATCTGTGTGGGCGATAACAGCATCATCGGCTATAATACGACCATTCTGGCCCATGAGTACCTGCTGCACGAGTGGCGTACGGGGCCGGTTGAGATCGGCGCCAATGTGACGGTTGGCGCGAACTGTACCATTCTGCCCGGTGTGGTCATTGGCGACGGCGCGGTGATCAGCGCCATGAGCCTGGTGAACAAGGATGTCCCTCCGGGCGCCAAGGTCGGCGGCGTCCCCATCCGCCCCTTGGCTTGACAGTTCGACCGATCGGCAGACAGGCCAAACCAGCGGCGTGAATTGTAGAGCGGGGAGAGGGTAGGCTATGGTGTGGGTGGCCGAGCGGGTGCGATATTTCCAGAGGTTGGTGGCTGTCCCGCATATCCTGGCGCTGGTGCTGGTGATCGACGTGGTGGCCTATTTCGCCGGGCTGCTCTATTGGTACGGCCCGGTGATGGCCGACCCGGCGACGCCGGCCTGGGCGTGGCCCTTTATCCCCGATTGCCCGCTGTTTGGGCTGTTGGGCGGGCTGGGGCTGTTGATCGTCACGGCGCGGCGCAGTTGGAGTGAAGCGGCGCGCGGGCAGGCGCAACACGTGCTGCGGCTGGCGACCCTCGTTTCGATCGGGGTCTGGTTTTCGACCTATTGGCCGGGCGCGCCGGCAGGCTGGGTGGCGCTGCGTGCGATGTGGGCAGTATGGGCCGGGGCGCTGCTGGTGGCGGCGTTGTGGTTCCGCCAGGCTTCGCCCTGGTTGCTGGGGCTGATCGCCTTCGGCCAGATCAAATACGGTGTTTGGACGATCACGGCTTGGCTGCTTTATTGGCGCAGCACAGCGGCGCTGTTTGGCTCCCCCCATTTCAGCCCGGACAGCGTGGTGATGACGGCGACCCATATCGGGCTGGTGGCCCAGGGGGTCTTCCTGCTCTTCTACTTCCGGCCCACGTTGGGGGCGGCACTGGCCGGGCTGATCTGGTTCGGGGTGAGCGATTTTGTCGACTATGGGCTGGGCTTTTATCCGGCGATCCCCCAGCAGTTTATTTCGTTGGATGGGATGCAGTGGAGCACGATCGCGGTCACGGGCCTGTTGGTCGCGCTCTACGCGCTGCTATCGCAGCGCCGCGGCGATCTGGCGGGGCGCGACGTGGGGCCGGAACAGGCTTCACAGTACACCTAACCAACCAAGCCTGGCCCATTCGAGCGAAGCGCCGGGCGACACTGCCCGCCTGGGGTTGTCTGGGCGCGTTGGCATAGGTGGTCGCCACCCTAGCGCCAGGAATGCTACTACCAGGAACTCTATCACGAAGAAAACGGAGCCGTTTTGAGCGAACTAACAGTGCGTAACGGCACAGGCGATTTGAAAACGCGGGAGTTGCGCGCCAAAAAGGCCGAGGCCAAGCTGGGCGGCGGCGAGGAGCGCGTCGCCAAGCAGCATGCGCGCGGCCGCATGACCGCGCATGAACGGTTGGAACTGCTCTTGGACAAGGGCAGCTTCCATGAACTCGACGTCTTTGTGACCCACAACGCTGTCGATTTTGGCTTGGCAAACCAGAAATATCTGGGCGATGGCGTGGTGACCGGCTATGGGACGATCAACGGGCGGCTGGTCTATGTCTATTCGCAGGACTTCACCGTCTTTGGCGGCAGCGTGAGCCACAGCCACGCCATGAAGATCTGTAAGGTGATGGACATGGCGATGCGCAACGGCGCGCCGATCATTGGCCTCAACGATTCGGGCGGCGCACGCATCCAAGAAGGGGTGGTGAGCCTGGCCGGGTACGCCGAGATCTTCTATCGCAACGTGCTGGCGTCGGGCGTTGTGCCGCAGATCAGCCTGATCATGGGGCCGTGTGCCGGGGGCGCGGTCTACAGCCCGGCGATCACCGATTTTGTGGTGATGGTCAAGGATACTAGCCACATGTTTGTCACCGGGCCGGATGTGATCAAGGCGGTGACGCATGAGGATGTGACCTTTGAGGAGCTGGGCGGCGCGGCGGTGCATGCCGGCAAGTCGGGCGTGGCCCACTTTGCCGCCGAAAACGAAGAGGATGCGCTCTTCTTGGTGCAGCATTTGGTGGGCTATTTGCCCAACAACAATATGGAAGACCCCGCGATCATCGCCAGCCAGGACGACCCGCTGCGCCAAGACCCGGAGCTGGATACGCTGGTCCCCGACAACCCCAACAAGCCCTATGATATGCGCACGGTGATCAAGCGCATTGTGGACGATGGGCAATTTCTGGAGGTGCATGAGCATTGGGCGACCAATGTGCTGGTAGGGTTTGCGCGCCTGGGGGGGCGCGCCGTGGGCGTGGTGGCGAATCAACCGGCGGTGCTGGCAGGCGTGTTGGACAGCGACGCCAGCCAAAAGGCAGCACGGTTTATCCGTTTCTGCGATGCGTTTAATGTGCCGCTGATCGTGCTGGAGGATGTGCCGGGGTTTATGCCCGGCGTCAACCAGGAGCACGGCGGCATCATCCGCCA
>QEUY01000613.1 GCA_003577365.1 Chloroflexota bacterium
GCATTCTGCCGAGGAATGGGTCGACCTGCGCTCGCTGGTCGATCTCGCCGCTGTCCTAGCTGCCACGGCGCGCGAGTTCTGCGCGGGAAGTTAACCGCAAAGGTCGCAAAGAGCGCAAAGAAGAAGGGAATAGGCAATGGGCTGTACGGACACGGTATACCGTGTCCGTACGGTTACGGGGTCTGTACGGGGCAGAGAGAAGAGTTCGCTGCGCTGCCTCTGCTTCTGAGCCCCACTGCCCACCTGCCTACTGCTCAAACACAAAGCCATGTTCGGCCCAATAGCCCTCGTAGGCGTCATCCCAGGCGGCGTCGAAGAGGCCGCTCCCCTCCATGCCGGCGCTGTCCAGTTCGGGCGAATCGGTCCAGAGGGCTGTCTCGAAATCGGGTTTGAGGGCAAGCCCCGCATCGTCTGCCGGAACCAGGGCCGCATAGGGCAGCAGCCCCCCATGGCCATCGTCGCCGCTGGAGGCGACCACGGCATATTTGATGCGCTGCGTGGGCAGGTCGATCAGCAGGTCGCCGATCTGCCCCATGGCCGCATCCCTCGCGGCGAGGTTGGCCCCCAGCAGCGTCGAGAGCTTGACCCATTGCGCGTTGGCGAGATCGCCCGCGCCCTCCACCGGCAGCCCCGCCTCATTCCAAAAGGCGTTGATTTGGTCTGCCTCTTCCGGCGTCAGCGCGGTTGTCCAGGTATCGTCCAAGTCGGGGAAGTTGCCCCACGCCTCTTGGTTCTGCACGGGCAGGATCAGCTCGGCCTGTTCGCGCACCTGGAAGATGGCGAGCGGGACCGGCAGCACCGCTTCGCCGATGTCCAGCAGACCGCCCGTCTGGACAAGCGCATAGAGCACGCGGCCTGTGCTGCGATCCACCAGCAAGTCCTCGATCTCCCCTAAATCGCCCTCGTTCATCGTTTCGACGTTGCGCCCAATCAGCCACGTCGCCGCCACCAGTCCCTCCTGCGAGCCGAGTTCGTAGGTCTCGACGTTGCTCTCGATCTGCTCTTGGGTCGTGTCGCCCTCTTGCGCGGTCTGGCCGGCGACGCCGGTTTTGCCCTCCAGCCCGCTCTCCTCGATGCTCTCCTCCAGCGCGCCTTGGTCATGGGCGGGGGGCAAGTTCTGGACATTGCCCGGCCCGAAGGCGTCACAGCCGGCGAGCGCCAGCGTCAGCGCCAGTAGAATGGCGACGGTCAACAGCGGTCGATTGCGCTGCATGGTGGGGGACTCCCTCCTAGGATGTGCCAAATGTGCTGTGCCGCGGGGTAGACGGCTGCCAGGCCTGCTGCGTGTTTTCGATGGCACGCTGCGCGCTGGCCGCTTCGACACCCTCCAGGTCGTCGCGCAGATCCTCGACGACCACCCGCGGGATGATGCGGTTGATCTCTATGATGATCTCGGCATAGGCGCGCAGGTGGCGCAGCGCCAAGTCGGCTGTGGCCTGGTCTTGCAGCGCGAGGCCGGTGGTATGCAGCATGGTGTAGCTGACCGCGGCCAGGTTGAGCGCGGTGTAGTCGTCGCGCAGCATCTTGGAGACGGATTCGGTGCGCAGCTTGTCATAGATGCCCGCCAGCGCGCCCATGATCTGGGTGGCGGCCTCCTTGATGCCTTTGGCGGGGTCACCGCCCAGGCTCTTGAGATGGTCCTGAAGGTGCTGTTCGTGCTGCTGCGCCAGTTGGCTGATGTTTTGGATGATGCGGCCAGCCGCGGGGGTATGTGTGGCGACGTGTTCGTCGCCGGCCTGGCGCTTGACAGCCTCGGCAATCTGGTTTTCGACGGCGATCATGTCGCTGACATACTGCTGCAGCATGTCGGCGCGCTGTTTAGCCGCCCTGTCCTGGTTGCTCATGGTGTGGTTCTCCCTCTTCGTTTGCGCGCGAGATTGCGAGGTGCGTACGCGCGTCCGATCGCTGGGGCTAGTGTAGCGGTCCAGCGTTGGCGAGGATACCTATCGAGATACAGACGAGGGAAAGGTCGCCGGATCGATTGTCGAATTGTTTCCCCCTTATTTTGAATTGTTTCCTCTTGATTTTTAGAACATATGTTCTATATTGGGGGTAGAGTGGTCAGGCGGTGTGCGGTGGGGGAACCGGAAACGGTCTGCCCATGCCGCTGCCACTCGCAATGCCCGTAGACAGCGGTAGACAGATGGGGACAAGACGAGGTGCTGTATGGAGCGCAGTTGGGAACGTTTGCCGGACGAACCGGACCGCTGGTATGCCCGCTTTGAGGTCTACCGGCTGATTGGCCCGAACCGCTCACTGCTCGGCGTCTATCGGCTTGTCACGCAACTGCTGGGCCGTTCGGGCCGAGCGCCCGGCCAGGCTTGGTACCAAGCGGCCCAACGCTGGCACTGGCAGGCGCGGGCCCAGGCTTGGGACGCGGCAGAGGAGGCGCGGCTGCGCGCCCTGCTCCACACCCAAGACCTGGACCCGCACGTCCAGCGCCATGTCATGGTGGATCAACTGCTGAACGCGGTCTATGCAGTGCTGACGACGGCTGATCTCACAGGCATGGACCGCGAAGAGGCGCGGCGCGTGCTGCCCACACTGCGCGGGCTGCTGCGCGATCTGCTGGCCGCCCACCGCAGCGAGAATGATATGCAGGCCAAGAGCGGCGAGATCGCGCCCTTCACCGCCGACGAGCTGCGTCAAGCCCAGGCCGAGCTGGAACGCTGGCGCAGCGCGCGCCCGGTTGGGGATGTGACCCCGGCGCAGGGCGATTGGCTGCCGCTGCGCGATGTGCTGGCCACTCTCTATGCCGACGAAGCCAGCGCGCGCCGTGTGGCGGGCCAGGCTGGGTTGATGTTGACGCGCATTGCCTTCAGCCCGCCCGCGGTGAATATCTGGCACGCCGTCTTGACCGAGGCGGCGCGCGCCGGGCGCATGGCCGAGGTGATCGCCGTGGCCCAAGGCGAATATGGGCGCAACGCCGATCTGCGCCAGGCCGTGACGCGCTACCTAGAGAGAAATTCACCGCAAAGTCGCAAAGATCAGGAGAAGAAGATGTAGCGGCGGTATGGTACCGCCGTTCTGGGGCGCACACCGGCGGTGAGTTCTCTGATTCTCTGCCCATAGAAAGATGCGAGTCTGTATGAACGGTATGGCGAAGGACCCGCGCGTGGAGTGGATGAAGTGCGCGGCGGATGTGAGCTATTTCACGGTGCGCTATGTGCGCATCTACAACGCCACGGCGCGCGCCTGGGTGCGCTTTGACCTGTGGCCCGCGCAGCAGGCGGCGCTGGCC
>QEUY01000614.1 GCA_003577365.1 Chloroflexota bacterium
GCCGTCGGGCTGCTATTTCCATCCCCGCTGCCCCTATGTGATCGACGTCTGCCGGACAGTTGCGCCGCCTTTGGAGGAAGTGGGGCCGGGGCGCTATGCCGCCTGCCACCGCTGGCGCGAGATCGAGTTAACGGTCTGAGGTCACGACACCTGCGGCATTGCTGCTTTCGTAGCGGCGGTTTTCAACCGCCGAGGCGCACGACAGCGGCAGTTTTCGGTGTCATTCATGGCGCATAGCGTGCCTTCCAACAGTCCTTGCAGAGCAGCAGGCGGCCAAGCTGGGGGTCGTCCACCAGAAAGGTAGCGTGGTAGCGTTTGCAGATGGTACACTGGCGCAGGACGCGTGCCATCGCGCCTTCTTTGCACAGGGAGCGTCGCATCCGGCCCGCTGAGCCGGTCTATTGTATCTCCCCACTCCTCCCGATTATACTCCAATGACAATGATCAGAGCGGCGAATCTGGCAGTGCGGTTTCTGCTCGAACTCTGTGCGCTGGCGGCGCTTGGTTACTGGGGCTTTGTGACGGGGAACGGTGCGAGTATGAAGGCGCTACCTACCGCCCGTTGCGCCGTAGCCTCATGTGCTGAGTGGTCTCATGTGCTGAGTGGCCGTCATCGACTGATTTGGTCGCTATGTGCTCGCCTGGCCCCTGTCAACACACTTGATAGCTACTGTGGTGGAGAGGCCTTGCAGTCGGCGCTGGGGCAGGGGCACAAAAGAGAGGGCGACCCACCGGTCGCCCTCTCTTTTGTGTCTGTTGCGCTCTCCTCTGCGGCGGTAGCAGCCGCCGCAGGGATGCCCGCTCGACCTGCCCAGGATGCGCTCGGCGCACCTACAAGCTAGACGTTGTGGTCGACGTTGGGCGCTTCGAGAACAGGCGGGCGTTTGAAGATCGCAAGCCGCACCGCGGTGCGCTCGTTGCCCTCGATATCAACCTCGGTGAAGCTGGGGACGATGACCAAGTCCATCTCATCCTGTTCGAGATAGCCGCGTGCAATGGCGATGGCCTTGACCGCTTGGTTTACGGCGCTGGCCCCGATCGCCTGCACCTCCGCATATCCCTGTTCGCGCATGACACCTGCAATTGCGCCGGCGACGGCGGTAGAGCGAGATTGGGCAGATACTTTGATGAGTTCAGCCATGGAAATGTGCCTCCTGTCTGTCAACTGTCCATCTTAGGCAGTGTGCTGCCTGTGCTGAAATACGCCGCGTCGACCAATGGTTGTCAATTGAAGTTGACGATGTAATGGCAAAATGGTTACGCAAATTTCCGCGGGGAATAAAGAATCGGTGCGGTTGCGTCGGCGCATGGAACAGCGTGGGGTCTGCATGGGGTCCTCCATACCCTGAGTGGTAGGCTGCTCTCCGGTCGTTGCCGGCAGTGACAGGTGTCATCCTGACGCACGATTCTACCATAGTTTGATCTCGCTGGACAATGTGTTTTTCTCACACTGTTGCCCGAAATGGCAGGTGATTTCCCGGTGCAAAAACAATCGCCTGCTCCTCGGCAGGAGCAGGCGATTGGACGCCCGTCACACGGCGGGTTAGCTAGACCACGGTGCAGCGACTACTTGGCGTAGTCCACGGCGCGCGTCTCGCGGATCACGGTGACCCGAATCTGGCCTGGGTATTGAAGGTTGTCTTCGATCTTCTTGGCGATGTCTTTGCTCAACTGGATGGCGGCCAGGTCGTCGACGGCATCGGGCCGCACGATCACGCGGATCTCGCGCCCGGCCTGGATCGCAAAGGTCTGGCTCACACCGTTGAAGCTGTTGCCGATCTCCTCCAGTTCCGTCACGCGTTTGATGTAGGTCTCCAGGCTTTCGCGCCGCGCCCCAGGCCGTGCGCCGCTGATCGCATCGGCTGCGGCCACGATCACCGCTTCCACCGACTGCGGTTCGACTTCGCCGTGATGGCTGGCGATGCAGTTGACCACGGTCTCGTTGACCCCATAGCGTTTGGCGATCTCGGCGCCCACGATCGCATGCGGGCCGTCGATCTCATGGCTGACCGCTTTGCCGATGTCGTGCAGCAGCCCGCCGAGCCGCGCCACCTTGACATTGGCGTGCAGTTCGCTGGCGATCATGGCGGCGATGTGCGCCGTCTCGATGGCGTGATAGAGCTGGTTCTGTCCATAGCTGTAGCGGAACTTGAGCCGCCCCAAGAGCTTGAGGATCTCGCGGTGCAGCCCCTGGGTGTTGGTCTCGATGGTGGCCTGCTCACCCGCCTCCAAGATCAAGCGGTCGATCTCATGGCGCGCCTGCTCCACCTCCTTTTCGATGCGCGTCGGGTGGATGCGCCCATCCGCCACCAGCTTGCTCAACGCCATGCGCGCGATCTCGCGGCGGATGGGGTCAAAGCTGCTGATGATGATGGCTTCGGGCGTGTCGTCCACCACCAGGTCCACGCCAATGGCCTGCTCGATGGCGCGAATGTTGCGCCCCTGGCGGCCAATGATGCGCCCCTTCATCTCGTCCGAGGGCAGGTCGACGCTGCTCACGGCATATTCGGAGACATGCTCGCTGGCAATGCGTTCGATGGCCAGTGTGACGATCTCACGCGCGCGGCGGTCGGCCTCGTCGGCGACCTCGGCTTCGACCTCACGAATGGTGCGCGCCATCTCGGCGCGGGCCGTCTGCTCCACGCGCTGCAAGAGCACCTGCTGCGCTTCTTCCTGCGACATGCCTGCAACCTTCTGCAGTTCGGCGGACCACTCCTCCTCCATGGTGGTTAACTTGGCGGCGCGCTGGTCGAGCTTGGCCTCGCGCTGGTTGATCTTGCGCTCGCGCGACTCCAGTTGTTCCAAGCGCCGTTCGGCGCTGTCTAGCCGGTTTTGCAGCCGTTCTTCAATGCGTTCCAAGTCCTTGCGGCGGCGGGCTGTTTCCGCCTCCATCTCGTTGCGCATCTGAACTTGCTCTTCCTTGAGCGCAAGTTCCTGCTGTTTGACGCGTGTTTCGGCCTCGGTCAGGATGCGCTGCGCCTGGTCTTCGGCGCTTTGCAGCGTGGCGCGCTGGCGCTCCTGTTCGGCGCGCAGACCGGCGGCCTGGCCGCGCTGAAAGGCCAAATAGCCGGCAACCGCGGCGCTGATCAGGGAAAAGAGAATGACGACAATGAGTGTGACCATACCATCCATAGGCGGTTCCTTGTTATACCGATCATATCGATGAACGGCGCATCCTGCCCGGCCTGCTGTCTGCCCGGTGTGCGGGATGTGCCCATGCAGACGGCCTGTATGCGGCG
>QEUY01000615.1 GCA_003577365.1 Chloroflexota bacterium
AAGCTGCCTGCCGTGTCGTCCGTCGTCTGCATCAGCATCGACGCCTGCCCGCTCGATTTGATCGCCAACTGCCGCGTCGCCTCCGCCGCGCCGCCCACCCCGACCCTGCCGCCGCCGGCCACCACCACGCCCAAAGACCCGGCGTCGTCGGTCAGCCGGAGGCCGTTCGCATCGGCGGCGCGCACCTCGGCGGCGCGTACGGGCGCATAGGCCGGGCTGCTGCCCTTGGCCCCGACCACAATGGCGCTGTCGGGCGCATTCGCCGCAAAGAGGCAGTAGACGATATCGTCGACCGCATACACCGCCCCATCCAGCGGCCAGGCCAGGGCGTCGCCGCCGTCGGGGTCGTCCATCTCGACCCGCACCTGGCCGCTGGGCAACAGCGCCAGCACCCGCCCCGGCCGCGGCGGAGAGCCGAAGAGTAGCAGCGTGCGAAATTCTGAGTCATGCGCCAAGGTAAAGGCCCGATCCAAGGACATCGTAAGCTCCTTCGAAGAAAATAGGCTGGAGGGGATGGCGCTGCGCGCCCACTTCGTGAGAGAAAACAGGCAGTAGGGGGTAGGGAGTAGGCAGTAGGGAGGTAGGGGCAGAGTCTAGACCCTCCTCCCTATCTCCCTACCTCCCTATCTGACTACTGCCCACTGCCCAAATAAAGCGTCTGCACCAGCCGGCCCCGCTCCCAGCGTTCGACGATGCGGTGTAGGCGAAAGCGCCGCGCCGCCCAGCCCAATGCAGGCTCGGTGATCTCCACCACGTCATACAGTTCCAAGGCCAGGTTGGCAGGCGCTTCGACCACGGCGTCGACGGCGAGGGTGTATTGGCGCGCCGCCTCGGCGCTGGCCGCCGCCGTCACGCGCGCCGCCGAGTTATAGCGTTGGTTGGTGAGCGAGTAGGCGATAGGCCGCGTGTTGGGCAGCACCGGCCCCGCGGCCATGGCCAGCGCCGCGCCATCTTCGGGGTCGGTCGAGTAAGTCCCCAAGATATAGGCGAAGGCCAGCCGGCGCAGGTCGGCGATCTCTTGCGCACGGATCACAGGCAGCGCGCCGGGGCCGTAGCGATGGGGTGTATCGGCATAGTCGCCGCTGACATCGCTGTGCGGCGGGTTGATCAACGTCAACGCAAACGCGCCGTCATTGGCCGGCACAAGATAGAGGCTCGTCTGGCTGCGCACGCGATAGGCCGCGCCCAAGAGCGACTCGGCAGGTTGAAGCGTGATGGGCAGAACCGGCGCGCTGTGCAGGCCGCTGTCGTCCACCCCTGCGGCCAGCCCAAAGCGCGCGCACAGGCGGCGCATCACCTGGGCACAGCCGGCGGCGCTGCCGTTGTTGAGGATGCTGGGGCGGCGGCAGCGCGCCACCCCCAGAAAGCCTACCGGGTCCACAGCCCAGACGATCACCCGGTCGCTGCCCCGTTCCACGCGCAGCACGTAGGCGCGCAGGCTCTCACTTCCCCCCTGCTCCCCCCAGCGCAGCGACCGCTCCACCTCCAGAATTTGGCCCACTTGCAGCGGCGGAATGCCCCCCGGAAACTCCAACTCCAGCGTGTGGTCGTCATAGCGGTAGCGGATCGGGGTCAGTACGGCGTCCGGCGTGGGCTGCGCGACCCCGCGGTAGACCAGCGTATCGCCGGCCAAATAGACATCCGGGCCGGCAGCACAGAGTGCGGCGGGCGGCTGTTCGTCCAGGGCCGCGATCGCCGGCAGCATGATCGGCTCGTCGGCCAGCAGTTCGCCCGCCTCGAACAGCCCACAGACCCCCACATAGGCGTCGCCGCCTGCGGCATATTCACCCGCCACGCCCAGCATACAGGCGAATTCAGGCAGTTGATAGAAGCGGAAATAGGCCAGCCCCAGCCCAAACAGCCCCGCCTGCGTCTGGTCAAGCTCGCGCGGCGCGCTGTAGACGCTGCCGGTTTTATCCAAGGCGCGCAGCCGCGCCGCGCCCCGCTCCTGCTGGCGAAAGACCAACACACGCTGCGCCGCGCCATACGGATAGATCCCCGCCGCGCGCCAGCCCGGCTCGGCGTAGGCGTGGGTGACCCAGGTTGTGCCGCCGTAGTAGCCGAAGCAGGCCGTATAGTTGCCCGTACCGCCGTTATAGGTCGAGAAGCCCACAAACCACGGGCCGTCGGGCAGCGCAGGCTGGTAGGCGATCACCAGGTCAGAGGCCGCATCGCCGCCGCCGTAGACAACAACCGGGTTGCCCCATGTCACGCCGTTGTCCGCGCTGTGGATCGTGTAGACGTTGCCGTTGGCAGCATGGATATAGAACAGCCGGATCGAACTGGCCGCATAGCGCAGGGCGCAAAGCGAAAGCGCGCCGTGGCTGCGCACGGTGGTTGTGGTCGGCGCGCTCCACGACGCGGCGGCGCTCGGCTCCGCGATGAGATGCTGTTCGATTCGGTCCGTCAGGTTGGCGGTGAACTTGAGGATGCGGCCATCCGCCAGCCCGACGGCGCTCACCGGCGCAAAGAGCGTCTGGCCGGCGTTGCCCATCACCTCCTGCCAGGCCAGCGCCGGCGCAGCCGGATTCTGGCCGCGGGCTTCGACGCGCACGCTCACGCGCGCCTGGGGCGAGCGCATCTGCTGAACGGTTTGAAGGTCAACCGAGATCGGGCGCATGGCGCTACAGCCCCATGCCGGCCCAGCGCAGCACGCCGCCGGTCTGGGCGCGGGCCAGCCCTCGTTGGAACAGCTCGCGGAAATGCTCGGCCAGCCCGGCCAAGACCTGGGCCGCGTCTTCGGTGATAGCTGGGTTCTCGCTCACCTGCCGCCGGCGCAGCTCACAACACCAGGCCGCCGCCGCCAGCCCGATCAAGAGGCGGTGGCGTTCGGGGACGGTCGTGGCAGCCGCGCCGTCCAGGCTCTCGATGGTGTGGCCGCGCGTATGGCGCACCCGGATCACCTCGCCCACCTGGGGTGTGACCTCCTCCACCAGCACGGTCTGGTCACCCGCGTAGCGCCAGCAGATGGTGTGCGCGGCGAAGTCCGCGCCCTCCTGCCAGGGATAGGCCAGGGCCAGCACCTCGTCCAGCCCGTCGATGGCAGAGACATCCTGCTGTGCGCCCGCGGTTGTCACCGTCAACGAGGTTTCATAGACCAGCCGCGCGTCATATTCGCGCAGGGCGAGGCGCAGCGCCGCGTCCTTGAGCGCCGTTGTCCAGGTGGCTGCGTCCACCGCGGTCGCCAACCAGCCGTCCAGGTCGGCGCGATAGTCGATCAACGTGGTCATGCTTG
>QEUY01000616.1 GCA_003577365.1 Chloroflexota bacterium
ACATCATAGTTTTATGCGGTTTTATGCGCAATGGTTTCATACCCATTGGAACTCACGGAATGAGGTGAGCATATGGTCGGGGGTGGGCGCATCGTCGGGCTGGGGTTGATGATCGGCAGTGTGGTGCTGCTGGTGGCCTTTCTGGCTTGGGCCGGGACGGCGCTGGGCAGCGCGGAGACGACCTCGGGCGGCATGACCTTGGGCATTCTGCTGGCGCTGGTGGTGCTGGCCCCGGTCTTTGGCGTGGGGGTCTATCTCATGCGCTCCGGCACGGCGGAGAGATCGCAGTATGAGGTGGTGCAGCAAGAGCGCAAGCTGCTCAATATGGTGCTGACCCAGGGCCAGGTGACGATCCCGCAGTTGGTGGCCGAACTACAGCAGCCGACCGACGTGGTCAAGGACATGATCCGCAGCCTGGTGGGCAAACAACTGTTCAGCGGGGCCATCAACTGGGAAAAGGGGGTGCTCTACAGTGTGGAGAGCCAGAGCCTGGTCGGGAGCCGCAAATGCCCTAACTGCGGCGGCGAGTTGCAGTTCGCCGGCAAGGGGCTGATCGTCTGCCCCTATTGCGGCAGCGAAGTCTTTTTGACCAAGCGCGCCGCGGCAGAGACGGCGAGCTGACCATACCGCCGGTCTGAAGAAGGGCGCAGAGAGCGCCGGAGGAGCCGGTCGCGGGGCGCGTTCGACCGGAATCGCTTGTACAGTTCAACAGGAGGGCTTGATGTCGGACCAATATGTCGATGCGGCCAAGGAGCGGATGGGCGCGATCGAACGTCTGCTCAAAGGGCTGCCCGGAATCCGCGGCTATGTGGACAAGGAGTTGCGCCGCGACGCCGACAAACGGCTGCGCGAGATGATCGCAGGCGAGTTGGAGGAGGTGAAGCAGAGCCTCTATCAAGTGCAGCGCCGGCTTTTGGAAGGCAAGGGGCTGCTGTGGATGGACAACATCGACAACGCCATCCAGAAGCTCCAGATCTTGATCGACCGCATCAAGACCGCCAGCTATGGCTACGCCGGGCTGTTTGACCCGGTGCGGATCGGCGCAGAGGAACTTAACGCCCTGCACCGCTTTGACGCGGCGCTGGCCGAACGCGTGGTGGACCTGCGTATGGCCGTCACCGCCTTGGGCAGCGCGGTTGGCAACGAGGACGAGATGGGCACGGCTGTGCATAAGCTGACCGACCTCTTGGCCGATTTGAACACACTCTACAACAAGCGCCATGAGGCGGTGCTTTCGCCCGATTTGCTCAAAGACCCTGGCTATGGGCCGGAGGTTGAACCGGGCCTGCAAAACCCCGAAGCGTAAGCCGTTCGCCTGTTTCGAGACGAATTGATAGAGCCGAATAGATAGAGAGGAATTGACGATGGCAAGAATTATCGACGTCATTGAGGCCCCCAATCAGGGGCCGAACGAACTGGTGGCGCGCGTGCCCGAAGTCGGCTCCGGCGATTTTCGCCTGGGCAGCCAGGTGATCGTGCGTGAAAGCCAACGCGCCATCTTCTATCGTGACGGCAAGTCGTTGGATGTCTTCCCGCCGGGCCGCCACACGATCACGACCATGAACCTGCCGCTGCTCTCCGGACTGTTGAGCTTGGCGACGGGCGGCCGCGACATCTTCACCGCCGAAGTCTATTTTGTGAATATGCGCGAGTTTACCGACCTCAAGTGGGGGACGCCGCAGCCCATCAGCCTGCGCGACTCGGACTTGGGGCTGGTGCGTGTGCGCGCCTTTGGGCAATACACGATGCAGGTCGCGGACCCCAAGCGTTTTGTCGACCAGATCGTCGGCACGCAGGGCATCTACACCACGGCGCAGATCGAAGACTATCTGCGCAACGCGGTGATCAGCCGGCTCACCGATGTGCTGGGCGAGAACATGAAGAGCATCTTCGACCTGCCGCAGCTCTTCGACGAGATCAGCGCCGGGATGCGCGCCAAGGTGCAAGATGACTTTACCGCCATGGGCATTGCGCTCAAGCAGTTCATGGTGGTCTCGATCAACCCCACCGAGGAGACGGCCAAGGCCATCGACGAGCGGGCCAGCATGGGCGCGATCGGCAATATGGATGCCTATCTGAAGTATAAGGCGGCGCGCGCCGTGGGCGATGCGGCCCAGAGCGGCGGCGGCACGGCGGAAGGCTTGGGGCTGGGCGCGGGCATCGGGCTGGGCGCCGGCATGGCCGGGATGATCACCGGGGCGATGGCGAGCGCGCAGCAGAGCGGGCAGCAAGGCCAACCGGCGCAGCAAGCCGCGGCGGGCGTGAGCGTGCCCGCAGTGATGACCTTGGAGGAGGCCGCTGCCTATCTCAAAGTCACGCCCGCCGACGTGCAGGCGCTGGTCGACAGCGGCGATCTGAAGGCGCGCACGATCGGCACACAGGTGCGTATCAGCAAGGAGGCCATCGACGCCTTCTTGGCCGGGTAGGAGCGTATCGCCGCACAGTCGCAAAGCAACAGGGAGTAGGGAGTAGGCTGTGGGCTGTAGGGACACGGTATACCGTGTTCCTACGGGGCAGAGGGAAGAGTTTGCTGCCCCCCACTCTCTGCTTCCTGCTCCCCTTTTCTATCGAACATATGTATCGAGCGGCGGATGTGGGGCGTATCGTCCGGCGCGATTTGGCGTCTCCATAGATAGCATGCCCGCCACAAGGAATCCCTTGGGCGCGCGGTGTGCATCCTACGCAACCGCCGATTGGTTTGGAGGTATCTCTTGTTGTCTTTTACCCTCTCCTTGGCGAAGGGTCATCTGCAATGAAAGCGCGCGAGCTGCTGGTCTGGGTAGGCGTGCTGCTGGTCTGTTTGGGGGCCGGTATCGCCTTGGGGCGCTGGGCCGCGCCGGAGCCGGTGATCGGGCTGATCCGCTTTAATGCAGCCATTGAGCCGGTAGCCGCCACGGAACTGATCGATCTGCTGGAATCCACGCGCCAGGACAGCCGCGTGGCTGGGGTCGTGCTGGAGATCTCCAGCCCCGGCGGGCTGGCGACCAGCGCCGAGAGCATCTTTTACACGATGCTGCGGCTGCGCCAGGAAAAGCCCGTGGTCGTCTTTATCGACGGCATTGCCGTCAGCGGCGGCTATTATATGGCGGCAGCGGGCAGCCGCATCTTTACCACCGGCAGCGCCTATGTCGGCAATATTGGGGCGCGCGGCGAACGGCCCACCGACCCCACGCTGGCCCCCGGCGAACAGAGCAGCGGGCCTTACAAACTCTCCGGCGGCAGCCGCTTCGACCG
>QEUY01000003.1 GCA_003577365.1 Chloroflexota bacterium
AGAACAGAGCTTTAAGGCCGTCATGATTGCCCTGCCGTTGCCCCCGCTTGCCGTTGCGCTGGAAGGCGAGGGGGAGCGGATCGAAGCCGTGCGCAAGGCGATCATGACCGCTGGCCCCGATGGAATGCCTTCGCTCTATATCCGGTAAGGGCCCTTGCACGGGGCTGCGCTTTTTCTGCGCGCCGGCCCAGACGGCTATGAGATGCGCCGCGCCGGCGACCCGTACGGGCTGATACACACGGTCCCCCAGGTCATGGCGTGGAATGTGCAATTGGCGGTGCAACGGCTGGAGCACATCGCCCGGTGGACGCAAATCCTCACCCTTGCCAGCCCAAATAACCTGATCCCCTCCGACGCGGTGCGCATCATCCTGTCTCGGGTCAGTGCGGCAGGTAAAGAAGAGCCCGTCGATACAACGGGTGTGGTTCGCCTGGAATATGAACTGCGCGACGGCAAGTGGCGCCCGCCCGCGTTCCGGATCAACCTGACCAACACCAGTTCTCTGACCCTCTTCTGCATGTTGTTCGACCTGACCGAGGGGAAGGCCGTCCAGCCGCTGCTTGGTCGCGGCGTCTGGCTCGAACCCGGCCAGGAGATTGCCGTGGGGGAAGGGCGCCCGCTCATCGCCCACCTCCCCGACGACCTCTGGGAACTGGGCATTACCCAGGTGCGCGACACCATCAAGCTGATCGTCAGCACTGGCGAAAGCGACGCCAATCTGCTGGCCCAGGAAGATCTGCCCATGCGGCCGAACCGCGAGACCGCCTACCAGGGTCCCCGGCGTACAAACAACACGTTGGAGCGGCTGATGCGCCGCGTGATCACCCGTTCGGTCGCCCGTCGCGGGGGCGGTGAAGAAGCGATCGTCTACTGGAACAGCGCCGAGGTCACCACGCTGACAGTCCGCCTGCGCCCGGACAATGAGCTGTGACAAAATCTGGAGCGTGCTACCAGCTACCGTAGATCACGCTACCAGCGTGACACGAGTGCGTGAGAGCAACCAGCAGCGATAGGAGCAGCGCCGTCGCCCTGGTAGGGCGACCTACAGGGTTGGCTGGCGCCCACCCGACCTCCGGGAGGTGACCAGATTCAGCTTTGTAAACTAGACTATTTCTGGTCACCTCCCGGAGGTCTTACCGGCACAAGGCCCGCCCATGCAGACGCCGGTGGACCACAGGGGCTGCGGATGCAACGGATCTTTATAGAAGCTGTATCACAAAGAGCGGCGCAGGTCCGCACCCCCCAGACAAGCGACTTGACCAGCGCCCCGTTTCCCGGTACGCTTGTGGCAGAACAGACTTCAGGGGCTGTACACGCTGACAAGCGATGAAAATTGCACACGGATTTTCAGGATGAACGCAGCTTTTCGACTTTTGATTCGTGCAGTCCGCGTACGATTTTCACAGCCAAAGAGAGTGATACGGAGCACACAGAGACGGAATTAGGAGATCGAGAAACAGGTTTTGCTCGATGTTCTCCGTTGCGATTGGAGCTAGAGAGACACCCATGACCCGTTCCACCCTGCCACCCCTGCGCCGGCCCGTTGCGGAGACAGCGCCCGGCGATGGTCGCATCTTTATCAGCTATGCCCACCGCGACGAGGAGTTTGTCTTCCGGCTGGCGCGCGACCTGGAGGCGCGCGGGGCGCAGGTCTGGATCGACCGGGGTGACATCCGCGGGGGCGCTCGCTGGCGGCAGTCGATTGCCGATGGGGTCCGCAACTGCCGGGCCTTTTTGCTGGTCGTTTCGCCCGAGGCGCTGGCCTCGCCCTTTGTGACGGAGGAGGTGAGCCAGGCGCTGGCGCAGCGCAAGCCCATTTTCCCGCTGCTCTATGGCCGGGCCGACCTGCGCCGTTTTCTGGACGGCCAGCTCGAACGCTACCAGTATCTCGACTTCCGGCGCGGGGGGTACGCCCAGAACCTGGCCGACCTGGTGGCCGGTCTGCTCGCCGTGGGCGTGCCGCTGCACGAGGCGCCCGAGGCCACGCCGGAGCATTTGCAGGTGCGCCGGGACCAGCTTTTGGGCGAGCCGGTGCGCCCGCAGTGGGGACAGGTCTTCGCCCGTATCCCCGGTTGGGCGCTGGCCTGGGGCATCGGCTGGGCGATCTTCTGGGTCGCGATCGCCCTCTTTGCCCTGGTCACCGGGGGCGATGTGGAGCAACCCTGGTTCCTACCGGTGGGCGGCTTTGTGGGCGGCGTGGCCGGCGGGCTGGTCGCTGGGCTCTTTACCATGCTGGCGCTGCGCCACCACGCCGGCAGCATTGCCTGGAAACACATGGCCGCCTCCATCCGCATCTGGGGCCTGGTGGGGCCGCTGGGCGCCATCGCCGCCGGTGCGCTGGCCTTTGTCGTCTTCAACCCGGAGACAGTCAATGCGCTGACCGGGCTTGACTGTTCCGAGCTCGGTTTTGGCGAGTGCGTCGGCCAGATCATCGGCGGGGCGATCGCCAGCGCGCTGGCCGCGGCCTTTTTGCTGCTCCTGTTGATCTTGCTCTATGTGGCGGTGGCGCTGCTGCTCATCGGTACGGTGGCCGGCTGGCTGGCCGTGCGCCACATCCGCCGGCTGGAGCCAGGCATCCTGGGCCGGCAGGCGATCTGGGTCATCCTGGGCTGGGGTGGCGGCGCCATCGTCGCAACGGTGGTGTCGCTTGTGGTGGTCGGCCTGGTGTCGGAATGAAGGAGAGCACCATGTGGATCCTCTTGCTCGACCATTCGGAGTCCATGGGCAGGCCGTTTCAGGGCCAGACGGACTTTGCCGGCCGTAAACGCACCGCGCAGGCAGCGATCAAGCTCGCTGCGGCCAAGAGCGCGCTCATCGAGCACCTGGCCGGCATCGGCGGCGCCACCCGGCTGGCGCTCTTTGGTTTTACGGCGACCGCATCGCTGCTTTACGAGGGCATGTCCGGCGATCAATCGGGCGTACAGCGCGCCATCGACCCACTCCAGGCGGAAAACGGCACCGACATTGCCGCAGCGCTGGACGCGGCGGGCGACCACATCCGCACAATCAGCGGCGTACCCATCTTCCGCGTGCTGTTGATCTCCGATGGCCTGTCGGATCGCGAGCGGGCGGCGGCGGCGGCGCAGCGGCTGGTGGCGCAGGGTGTGGTCATCGACGTCATTCTCATCGATCCGACGGCGGAAGGGGAGGCCGTGGCTCGCGCTATTGCCCTCAACGGTTCGGTCGCCGCCGTCACCAGCCCCGCCGAACTGGCAAAGGGCGTGGCCGAAGCCGCCCAACAGGAACAGGAGTTGGCCCGGCAGGCCGAAGCCATCCTGGCCGCAGTCGAAGAAGAGGCGCGCGGCGTGGCCGCCAAAACGGCGCCGGAGGAGAAGCTGGCTTTTACCGCCGGCTATCCCGGCGCCGTCTCGCCGGACACATGGTACTCATTGCTGGTCTATCTGCATCTGGATGGGTTGCAGGCGCAGGTGGCGGCGCAACTGCAGCAGCGCGCCGCCCAACTGGGTCTGAAGCCGCAGACTACAACGGCCGGCGCGACGCGGCGGGTGCGTCGCGGCGAGTGGTTGCGCCTTACCCCGCACGTCGAGAGCGTCACCTTTAACCCCCTGTCGCAGGAAGTGGCCTGGCACGAGGATGTCCAGGAAGTTCCCTTCCGGCTCCGGGCCGAAGCCGGGGTGGCCGGCCGCATCTTGCCCGGCTATATCGATGTCCATGCCGGCCCAGTCCTGATCGCGATGATCCCCCTGGCGCTAGCGGTGCGCAAGCCGAGCGAGCCTGAGGACGAGAGCCAGCCGGTGGCCACCAGCGCACAGATCTTTGGGCGGATCTTTGCCTCCTATTCGCATCAGGACACACCCATCATCGACGCCTGTGTCGCCGCCTATGAAGCGCTGGGCATCTACGTCTATATCGACAAACAGTCGCTGCGCAGCGGCCAACAGTGGAAGCGTCTTCTCCACCAGTTTATCGAGGAGTCCGACTGCTTCCAGTTATACTGGTCCCAGGCCGCCAGCAAGTCGCCCTATGTGGAGGACGAATGGCGCCACGCGCTGGCGTTGACGGGGCGCAAAGGCGAACACTTTATCCGGCCCCTGCGTTGGGAGGAGGAGTGGCCCCGGCCACCGGCAGAACTGGGCCACCTGCACTTTGCTCCCCTCGACCTGGCTGCGCTCGAACAGCAGACCAAACGGACCCTAGCGCCGGCCAAAGCTGCGGAACAGACGACCTTACTGCCCGTGCCGGTCACGGTGTTGCCCGTCCTGCCTGGCCCACCGCCGGAGATGGTGGCGGCGGTGCGCGAGGACGCCGCCTATGCGGTCAGCTTTCTGGAACAGGTCACCGCTCTGCGCTACTATCCGGCGCCAACGCTGCTGGTGGATGAGCACATCGTCCGCTCCATCCGGGCAGTTGTCACAACGGACCTGGCGCCGCCTACAGGCGAGGAGGCAACGCTCGCTTGCGCCTGGCGCGACATCCTGCAAGCCATTGCCCTGGGCTTTCACTCGCAGAACTACACACCGCCGGACCGCCAAGAAGAGTTTGCCACCGCCTTTGGCGCCGGTCGCCTGCTGAGCGAAGAGCAGTTCCACGCTGTGCAGATGCTCTGCGAGGCCGCCATCGACCAGGCCGTCGATCCCTACATTCAGCCGGCGTGGCTGGCGGCGCGAGCCGAATTCAGGCAAAAGTACCCTGAGATCGACATGGGGGACTCGCTCTCGTCGTTTGTGCTCACCGCGCTGGATATGGCCCTTGCCGCCGCCGCGGCAACCCAACCTGCGGACCAGGGACACCGTGGCGTTATTTACGGCGAGAATAGCCAGACCACGTTACAACAGTTCCAGGCCGAGTTCGACCGCGCGGGCATTGCGGCCAGTGGCGGCAGCTTCTCGCTCGAATTGTCCGGTTCGGCGCGGGCATTTCTGTCGCTGCTGGCGGAATGTCGCCAGCAGCTGGCAACCCGCCTGCCCCGGTACGATGACAGCACCCGCTATCTGGCCCCACAGGACACGGCCGATGAGCGTCTGCTGGCAGTTGCCTCGCTGGCGGGCGCAATTTGCCGCGAGGTGATCGACTGGCAATCTCCGGCCGCCGGCCTGTGGAACTGGTTGCACCCGCTGGCGCAGCCTGGCTGGCGGCAGGTGCGCGACGAACTGGCGAAGCAGGGGTTCGCAAACTTTCACCCCGACCTGGACTTTGGAGCGTTCCTCGCTGCGCTGTTGCAAATGCTGCAAACGCTGTTGGAGGAAGGGCTGCACTGGTTTGGCGACTTCAGCATCGAGCATACGTATGCGATTGCCAGAGAGAGCTGGGAGAATCTCCGGCGCGCAGCGCCCGATCTGGCGCTGACAGCGCAACCGAGACCCCAGGGAATTTGGGAGAAACACGAGATGGTCTCTCTCTCCGGCCCGTTTCGGGAATTCGTGCGCCTGTTTGGGCTCGCCAGCGAGGGCCTGCTACAGGCCGTGCGCAGCGCCCCCACGAGCACTGTGACTCAACGGCTCTTTCTGGTGGAGGCGCCCACCTACGGCATCTTTGTCCCCTCTGACGCCCCGGCGTGCGACGACCAGCTCAAACATTGGGCGCTGGCCCGGCAGACCCCCACGGAGCTGACCCTTCCGCAGACCGCGCGCGTGCTCTTCTGTCTCAGCGCCTACGAACGCATGGCCCGGCAGTTGCAGGGAGAGGCGATGCACCCGGCGTCGAGCCAGCGCCTGGCGCGCGCCTTCCAGCGCAGCGTGTTGATCCACGAACACTTCCATGCGATTTTGGAAACAGGGCTGGATGACGGCCAGCGGATGGCAGCCGGGCCGGCCCATCCCGACATCTGGCAGGCGGCTACGGGCTTGAACGAGTCGCTGGCGGTCTGGATGGAGCTCCATGCCGCCCGCGAGGACCCAGAGCTGGCCCGGCTGGTGTGGGAGTACATCCGTGCTGGCGATTATCCAGCCTGGCCCTATCGCGGCGCAGAGCGAGTGGAGGCCATCTACCAGGAGCAAGGTCTGGACGGCGTGCGGCAACTGATCCTGAGCCTGCGCAAAGATCCGGAGGCCGCGCACAAGGGCTTCGACACCATGCAGAAGGCCGGCGGCTTCCTGAATGGAAGGGTTCGTTAAGATCATCAGGGAGGAGGCGACCATGCGACAACCCATCGTCACAGGTTCCCGGCTCCCCGCAGCCGCGGGGGCCGCTCCGAATCTGAGAGCGTACGCCCTGCAACGAGGGCTACCTCCTGCCGCGCCCGTTGACGCGCCCGGCCAACGGCTAAGCGGAGGGGTTGGCGAAACCAATGGCCGCGGCCGGCCTGAAGAAGAACTGGACGCCGCGCCCTCACCCGCGGCCGGCGCGCCAACCGTGGTCCTCATCCCCGATCTCTTTGGCAGCCACCTGCGCGAGGGCGAGCGCCGTATCTGGCTGGAGCTTGCGGCGTTGGAGAAGGGACTGCTGGGCCGGCTCGACCTCACCGCCAGACCCCCTGCCCAGCCCGACGGGCTGGTTGCCGGCTACGAGGCGCTACAGAGCCATCTCGCCCGCGACTTTCGCGTCGTCGCCCTGCCCTATGACTGGCGCCGCTCGCTCCTTGAACATGCACAGACACTGGACAAGCTACTCGCAGACGAACTGAAACGGGACCAGGCGCCTATCTACTTGCTGGGGCACGGAGCCGGCGGGCTGGTCGCCCGCGCACTGGTGGCGACCGCGCCCGCGCGCTGGAATCAACTGACGGCGCGCGGGGGGCGGCTGGTCATGGCCGGCGCGCCTCAGCGCGGCTCCTATGCGTTGCTCGAGCTGCTCTGTGGGCAGGCGCCGCTCGCCCAACTGTTGAGCAGGGTGGACCCGGAGCGCGACAGTGCCGCCATCTGCAAGCTCTTCTGGCGCTTTCCAGGGCTGGTTGAGCTGCTACCCCGGGATGAGGCGACGTGGCGCGAGACCTTTGCCGCCGCCCGGCTCCCCTACCGCCCGCGCCCGGCAACGCTGCAACGGGCGCTGGACAAAGCCCGGCAGAGCTGGCGGCAGCTTGAGCAGGCGCTCGATCCAGCCCACATGTGCGCGCTGGCGGGCGCCGGCGAGTGGACGCCCACGGGTGTGGAACTCGGCGATCAGAAGGAGTTGCGCTTTGTGGGTGATCGCGCGGGTGATGGTATGGTCCCCTGCGCCGCTGCCACGCTGGCGGATGTGCCGGTCTGGTACACCGCAGCCGCCCACGGTGATCTGCTGGCCCAGCCCGCTATCTTCCCAGCACTGGTTGACCTGCTGGCCACGGGGACAACCGATCAACTGCCCACGACACCCCCGGCAGGCGGCGACCGGGGCGAGCGAGCGTACCGCCCGGTGCAACCGGCATCCTCCCCCACTCCCGGCGAACTGGCGCGCATCGCCCTAGGACGAGCGCCCGCACGCACGCCCGATGAAGGTCCGCCGGTGACGCTACGGCTGTCGGTGGTCCATGCCGGGCTAGAGCACGCCCTCTATCCGCTGGCGGTGGGCCATTACGATGGCGATGTGCTGACCGGGGCCGAGTGGGTGCTTAACGAGCGGCTCGATGGCCGCCTGGCCCGCCGCCGCTCGATGAATCTCTACCCAGGGCCAGAAGGCACGGTCGAGCTGATCCTGGCGCCTGGTCTCTCGCCGCCAGGTGCGCTGGTCATTGGGCTGGGCGAAGTGGGGCAGATCACCGCAGACATTGTGACGCGCGGCATCGTGACCGGCGCCCTGCGGCTGGCCCTGGCCCGGCTAGAAGCCCCGCCTGCAGCGGGACAGCAGCAGCCCTGGCGCCCGGCTGCCTTGAGCGCGCTGCTCATTGGGACGCGGGGCGGGCGGGCGCTCACCATCGAGGGCTCCATCACCGCGATTGTCACCGGCGTCATGCTAGCCAACCGTGTGTTGCGCGATTGCAACCTGCTCGACCAGGTTCAGATCAGCGAGATTGAGTTCATCGAAATCTACGAGGAGCTTGCCATTCGCGCTGCCCATGCGGTGCGCCGCATCGAACAATTTTTGCGTCTTGCCCGTAGCGCAAATGAACAGCTCGATGTGGAGCGCTATCTGGTGCGCGGGGAGGGGGGCTTTGCCGGTGCGCCGGCCCGCGAATACGAGGCCGGCTGGTGGCGGCGGCTGCAGATCACTCAGCCTGCGCCCGGCCCCGAGGGTGCTGCGCCAGAGAGCGCGCTCGATTTTCTGCTGCTGACCGAGCGCGCCCGCGCCGAGCGGACGCTGCTGCCCACCCAGCGCGCGCTGGTCGAGATGCTGGTGAACAAGAGCATCCACGAAACGACGAACGACCTGGCCATCCCCGCCACGCTCTTTGAGCTGCTCATTCCTCTCGACCTGAAGAGCCAGCCGCTGGAAAGCATCAATCTGCTGCTGGTGGTGGACGAGGTGACCGCACAGTACCCCTGGGAGATGATGGCCGAACGGCAATTCGATGGCGCCTCCACGGATCAAGGCCAGCCGCTGCGTCCGCTCTCGGTGCAGATGGGACTATTACGCCAGTTGACCACCGCCAGCCATCGCGTCCGGGTGCAGGGTCCGCGCCAACACACGGCTCTGGTGGTGGGCGAGCCCAAGTTGGACGAGCCTGCCTTCCCATCTTTGCCCGGTGCGGTGGTGGAAGCAAAGGCGGTGGCACAGACGCTGGCCGAGTACGGTTATCAAGTAACTTTGCTCATAAACGAAGAGGCCGCGGTGATAGCCGATGCGCTCTTCGCCGGTGATTACCGCATCATCCACATTTGCGGCCACGGCATCTACCGCCCCGGCTCGCCGGCCCAAAGCGGCGTGGTGCTGGGCAACGGCGTCTATCTGACCGCAGCTGAGATCGCACAGTTGCGCATCACGCCGGAGATGGTCTTTTTGAACTGCTGCTATCTGGGTGCGCTGGACCAGCCCTCGAACGCGCCGCAGCTTCGCCAGAGCCAGCAGGCGTGGAACAAGCTGGCCGCCAGCGTCTCGCAAGAGTTGATCAAGATCGGAGCGCGCGCTGTGGTCGCGGCCGGTTGGGCCGTCAACGACGCGGCGGCGGCGCTCTTCGCCACCGAACTTTATCGCGCGCTTCTTGCCGACGAACAGAGTATGTCTTTTGGCGAGGCCGTGCGCTGGGCGCGCCAACGACTCTTCGACCACCCTCGTTTCGGGCGGACCAACACCTGGGGCGCCTATCAATGTTACGGCGACCCCGGCTTCATGCTCAACGTTGCGGCTGAATCCCCCCAGCGCGGGCCAGAGCAGTTCGTCGCGCCGGACGAGGTCATACGCCGGCTGCGCAACATCCAGGCCAGAGCCTCCCACTATGAGGACCGGGGCCGGCTGGACGAGCTGAAAAGCCAGACGCGTGCGCTGGAGGGGCAGGTGCGCAGCGAGTTGCCGGCTGACTGGCTCAACGGCGAGATGCTCAACGAATTGGGCGACACCTACGCCGAACTAGGGGAGTTTGCTCGCGCTATTGAATGTTACCGGGCGGCGCTGGCGGTCTCTGGGCCCCGAGAGCGCGTTCCCTTTCGCACGGCTGAACAGTTGGCCAACCTGGAATCCCGTTTTGCGCTCGACCTGCTCCGCCCACCCGGCGCTGGCGATGAGGCCCGACGGGCAGAGGCCGGCCCCAAATGGGATGGCCAGGAGCTGCTGGCGAGCGCCAGGGAGCGCATCGAGCTCCTGTTAAAGGTGGCCGAGACCGCCGAACGCTGGGCGCTGCTGGGTGGCTATTACAAGCGAGTTGCCCGCATCAGCAGCACGGATGAGGAGCGGCGGGAAGCGCTGGGCAAGGCGGCAGAGAGCTACCTGGCCGCCAACCGGGTGGAAAGTGGCCGCGGCCGGCCCTATTCCACGCTCAACTGGATCAGTTGCCGTCTGCTCCATGACCCAACGCTGGGTGATGACGACCGCCAGCAGATGCATAGCCAGATCGACGAAAGTCTGCAAGCGCTGAACCGGCTCCAGCGCACCGAGCTCTCATTTTGGGACCTGGTCAGCGAGCCTGACGCCGAACTGGCCCGCGCCCTGGTGGACTCCGTCGGCAAGATGCCGGAGTTTCCCCAGGAGAGAGTCAACCAGATCGTCCACAGCTATCGCAGCGTGATGTCCATCTCTGGCACCCGCCGCCAACACGCCACTGTGACCGGTAACCTGGACTTTCTCAGCGACATGCTCCGCCGCGAAAAGCTGGTCGGTCTGGCTGGCGGGCTCCAACGCATCCGTGAGATGATTGCGCAATAGCTGCCGTAGCCGTAGGTCACGCTACCAGCGTGACAAGCGTGTGTACAGGCAGAACGGTCGCCGTCAAGGAGCGCCGTCGCCCTGGTAGGGTGACCTACGAGGCGACGAGGCGGCGGCGAGGGCCGGCTGTTGATCCATCATCGGTGCCGCAGTGTACGACGGGTCGACCTGCCACCTTATCATATTCACGGGAGTACCGCCATGTCGATACGGCTTTTCGTCTGTTGGTCCGGCGAACGGCGCGGCAAACCGCTCGCCGCGATCATGAAAGCGTGGTTGGAACAGATCTTTGGTGACGCGCTCGATATCGTCTATTCGGGCGATATCGAGAAGGGGGCACTCTGGTTCGACGACCTCACCCAGAAGCTGGAGGGCGCCCAGGCCGGCCTCATCTGCATCACGCCGGAGGCGCTGCGCTCGCCGTGGATCCATTTCGAGGCCGGCGCTCTCTTTCGCGCCGTCACCGCGCGGGGCAATGGCACCCCGCCGGGGCGGAAGCAGGAGTCGCGGATCTACACCCTTCTCCACGGCGTGGACCCGGGGGAGCTGGCGCTGCCGCTCTCGGCCTTCCAGCACACGCGCAGCGATGACGAACACGATGTGCGCCGTCTGGTGGAAACGATCATACGTACGGTGGGCAGAACCGATGCCGAGGTCGAAGAATGGCCGGCGCAGTATGAGCAATACTGGCGCGATCTGCGCAACCGCCTGGAGACGCTCCAGCCGCTGGAGACCGAAGAGGCCTATCCCGGTTTCGAGCGTCTCTTCCAGCGCAAGACCTTCAACGAGCCGTTTGACGAGTGTACCAACCAGAACTGGGTCGATCGCTATGTGGCGACGCTCCAGACCTTAGAGAGACTACACCAACGCCAGCCCGAACTGGCAAATGGCGCAAAGCCCTATCTGGCCGACTTGCTGGACGAGCTGATCGCCCAGTTGGATGGGTACGCCATGGACCTCCAGGCGTTTCTGATCCGCGAGGAGAAATTTGGCTTCACCGACGAGGGCAAACTGGACCTGGCACCCGGCATCGTCAAGCCGCTGGAGCGGCGGCGCAAACGTATCAAGCAACTCGTGTTGCAGATGCTGCAACCGGGCGGCGACCCGGTGCTCGAGGACGCCCGGCGTTATGCGCGCCTCACCACCACGGCTGAACGCAAATCGCTCCTCATCCACCCCTACCAGCGGCGCATCGAACAGGGAGACGCCGAACTCAGCCGGCCAGAGAAGTTGGAACGGTATCCCACCAGCCTGTGGGACTTTGACCGCATCGTCTTTTACCTGGTCTGCGAGAACCAGGAACGGCCGGACACCGCCGAATTGGTCCGTGCCGCTGCGCGCGAGCTGGAAAGGCTGGAGGCGCTGGATGAAACCGGCAGCCTGACACCCCTCTATTATGCGCTGCGGGCGCTGGACAGGGGTCTGCCCCAGCGCCCCCTTCCGCCTGGTGACCAGGATGAGCTGCGCAAACTCCTCGGCGACATCCACCAGATGATCCGCCGCTCGGGGGCAGACCGTGGCGGCCAGACGCGGCGGCTGATCGAGCGGCTCCTGGCCGCGTTGGCTAGCCCATCCCAGCAACGATGAACGGTGTGAGGGAGTGCGGGAGCCCCCGCCATCGCCTTGCGCTTTGTCTGCGACGGGAGGCGCGCATCATCGGCGCCGCCTTGTCCATTGGTAGATAGGAGAAAGGCAGGATCATGAGCAACAACATTCCCTCTCTGGGCACTGTGTTTGTCAGCTATGCCAGGGAAGATCGCGAGCGCGTGCGAACGCTGGTGGACCATCTCTCGTCCCAATTCTCCATTTGGTGGGATGCGGACATCGAGCCTGGCACATGGTTTCGCCAGGCGATTGATGAACAACTGGACGAGGCAGCCTGCGTGATTGTGGTGTGGACAAAGCATTCCGTCGGCAAACAGTTCGTCAGCGATGAGGCCAACCGCGGGCTGAGTCGGGGCGTTCTGGTCCCAGTCGTTTTGGATAAGGATGTCAAGATCCCGGTTGGCTTTGGCGAGATCCAGTTCATCGACCTCTCGGACTGGCAGCAGACGGAAAGCGCAGAGATGGCGAAGCTGGTCAAGCGTGTCCAGTCGCTGGTTGAACGGGGCCCCAGCCCGCGCTTCCAGTATGCGCCACTGGAGACCGATGTGTGGATGGTCGAGAATTCGCTGCAAGCGACGGCCGAGTTACGCGAGTTGACCGCTCGCATTCGCTCCCTGGGCGAAATCCTCGTGCCCGGCTCGGCACCGGCGGCGGACCTGCTGGGCGCGTTGAAGGAGGTCGGCAACACCTACCGCGCGGTGAACACGGCGATCACAAGCTTTATCACGCCGGCCGTGGAACAGGGCCCGGTCGATGCCAAGCCATTTGTCGAGATGGAGCGCGGCAGTCTCCTGACCACAATTAAAAATGGCCGGGGCCACTGTTCACGGCTGCTGGCCTATTATGGCCGGTACGGCGGGCTGCGCGACTGGTTGAAAACCAAGGCGAGCGCCGAAATGCTGGCCAATGTGGACGAAGTCTTCAGCCGCCTTGGCACGGCAGATGGCGATCTCTTTGCCCAGCTCGTGCAGATCGGCGACCTGTTGACCAGCGAATCCCGGGCGATCACCAATCTCTTGCTAGCCGGGCAGGAAGCGGCTGCCCGCAAACGGATCCTGGCCGGGCGCAAGAAGCTGGAACCTTTGGAGCAGCAACTGTCCACCGCCATGAACGAATTGCAACAGGTGGCAGAATCGCTGGGCTATGCCGAGCCGGTCTGACTGGTCTGAAAATGGACCGCCCATAATAGCAGGCCAGTCACGCAACCAGCCCGACCTACGGTTGAATCAGGTTGCCTCCTCGCATGATTCCTTGCATAATCGTTACTTTTTACAACATGAAATCGCCCTGACACCTACTCAAACGTGCTTTACTTTGACATCTCATTATGGTATCGTTGATTTACGAATATCTTTCGATCGAGAAAGATAAAACGATGGAAGCTGTAACAACGATTTCGTCCAAGCATCAGATCGTCATCCCGCGTACGGTGCGCGAGCAGTTCCGGCTCAGGCCGGGACAGAAACTGATGTTTATCCCGTATAAAAAGAGCATGCGCCTGGTCATTGTGCCGCCAATCGAAGAGGCATTGGGGATGTTTCGCGGTATCAAGAGCGATGAAGTGCGCGAAGAAGAATCAAACATAAGCCCCAGACGCTCATTGCCCAGCTTCTCATACCCCTCCCTAGCCCTCCCCAGGTTGGGGAGGGAACTGTGAAGGGAAGGACGAAGGAACTTCTTCTGTCCAACCAACAACTCCTCCCCCAGGTTGGGGGAGGCTGGGAGGGGGTAAAAGATCCATCCCGTCCAAAGCGCGGGCCGTTGGCGCCCGCCAGCGCAGTTTGCACAAGCCGCCAGCCCTGGTGTATCATCGCGGGCCAACAACAAAAAAGTGCGCCGCCTCCCGGTGTTCGAGCACCGAAAGGCGGCTGACCCTCCAAACTGCACTACCAGTCTGGACGGCCACCTTACGATTTTACCAGCTTTCTGGCAGGAATCAAATGGCGGCCGCCTTGACAACAGCGTAGCCCCGTCCAGGGTGAGTTGGGAGGTGGCCGCTTTTTTGTTGCCTCCGCCAGCGCAGGCCAACAACCAACCTGTCAGAAAGGGGTGTCACCGTATGTCCACCTACCCGCTGCCCGACCTGATCCACCGCTGGCCACTGGGCCAGATCAGCGCCGAACAGGCGCGCCCAGCGGGCCCCGCCAACTGCTGCTGCACCAGCAACTGCTGGCCCAACGTTTCGCCGAGGCCGAAAAACGCATCCGCCAGTTGGAACAATCGACAACCAGCAAGCCCTAAACCCATCTGCAACCCTGGCCGCCAAACCCGTCTGCGCTGGCGGGGGGCGAGGATTCCAAGGTGAGCAGGATAGACCGCGGATTGGGCGGATCAGGCGGATCTGTGCGGATTCTTCCTCAGGCATTCCGGGAAAGAGCGAGCAAAGCCTGCCATGACAGAATCGCCTCCGGCCCTTTCCCGGAATGCCTGACCGTATCTGTAATCCGCAGAAATCCACCTAATCTACGCTCGATTGTGAAGTTCTGATGGCGGGGGGGCTATGTTACAATGGGACTGGCCGGGGCGTTCCCGGCCAGATCGATGGCGACACAGCGGGCAACGCAAGGGGAACTCACCTCTTGCTCAGGTGCGACGCATCTCTGGAGAGCGAAGCCAACCGTGTACCTCCTAATAGTAAAACTTGGTGGGAAAAGAGCGTGATCGCATGAACGAAACCAGGTCCTGGCGCGCTGCGCGCATTGCCTTGCGCCCGGTGGAACAGACCCCCGTACTCTTTGTCCATGCGGGGGTCGCTCCCCAGCAGATCGTCGATGCGCTTGCGCTGCCCGCGCCGCGCGGCCTGCTGATCCTCAACGGGGGTACGGCCCGTCTCGAACCGGAACTGGAACGCCGCCTGGTCCGTGCGCTGCAAGAAGGGCTGGCTCGCGTCGTGGCCGAGGAGCGGCTCACGGTCGTCACTGGCGGCACGGAGGCGGGGATCTTTCAGTCGTTTGGCGCCGGATTGGGCCGCTGGGGCCGCACCGCACCCTGTATCGGTGTGGCCGTGGCCGCCCTTGCCACCTGGCCGGGCAAATCCACGGGCGAGGCGCCGCTGGAGCCACACCATTCGCACTTTGTCCTGGTCGAGGGAGAGCGTTGGGGCGATGAAACAGAGACAATGTACGGTTTGGCTGCTGAACTGGGCCAGCATTGCCCATCAGTCGCCGTCTTTGCCGGCGGCGGCGAAATCTCCATCCGCGAAATGCAGATGAGCGTGGCCCAGGGCCGGACAATGATCCTGCTGGCCGGCAGCGGCCGCGCCACAGACCAGGTATTGGCCGCCCGCAGCGGGCAGGCGGTGGACGATCCGCGCCTGGTGGAGATTGCGCGGCAGGGGGAGATTGTTCGGTTTGACCTGGACGAGCCACCGGCAGCGCTCTGTGCGTTGGTCTTGCGGGTGCTTGGGTGGGGCGCAATATAAGATTGCCCTGCTCATGAAACGCCTTTCCAAATTTGGAATTGCTGAGGATGCAGAAACTAGTTTGACAGCTCTCCCAATGGTGGTATACTGGTAGTATGAAAGTCAAGACATCTATCACACTCTCGCAAGAGCTGCTGGATACGATAGACCATCTACCAGACCGCTATCGCAATCGTTCCCATTTTTTGGAAACGGCGGCCTGGGCGTACATTCGACAACTGCGGCGGGCAGAACAGGCGGCGCGAGATCGCGAGATTCTGAACCGACGTGCTGATTATTTGAACGAAGAAGTCATGGATGCGTTGGCCTATCAGGTGGCGTTGTGAAACGGGGAGAGATTTACCGGGTAGCCAGACCACCCGGCAATGATCCAAAGCGATTTCGTTACTTTGTGGTTGTAAGCCGCCCTGCGCTCATCGACTCGCGCTTTTCCACAGTCATCTGTGCGCCAATTTATACAGTTCACGACGGTCTTTCGACTCAAGTGGTGGTAGGGATTACCGAAGGGTTGAAGCATGACAGCAGCATCCATTGCGATGCCTTGATGAGCATTCCCAAAGCATTGCTGACGCATTACGTCGGCATGTTGTCCGCAGAGAAAGTAGAGGCGCTGCGCCGGGCGTTGCTCATCGCACTAGACCTGGATGATGAATTGTAAGGGGATTTGATGAACACAATCAAACTGGGCGTGCTCGCCCGCCTCGAAGCAAGCCCCGACCAGGCCCTGGCCGGGGTGTATGAACTGGGTTTCCCCACCTGCCAGGTCTCCACCTGGCGCGGCAACCTGTTGAACGATGAAACCGCCGACCAACTGCGCACTGTGGCCGCCCGCCATCAGATCGAGATCAGCACCATCTGGGCCGGGCTGCCGGGCCGCCACGTGTGGGATTTTCTCGAAGGTCCCACCACCATCGGCCTGGTGCCGGAGGAGACGCGCGCCGAGCGGCTGGCGGTCCTCAAACGCAGCGCCGATTTTGCCCGTAAGGTGGGCGTGCCCAGCATCACCACCCATGTCGGCTTTATCCCCGAAAACCCCAGCGACCCCAACTACCCGCCAGTGGTAGAGGCGTTGCGCGAGATCGCCACCTATTGCGCCGGCATCGGTCTGCAATTCTGGTTCGAGACGGGCCAGGAGACGCCCATCACACTCCTGCGCACCATCCAGGACATCGGCACGGACAATCTGGGCATCAACCTGGACCCGGCCAATCTGCTCATGTATGGCAAGGCCAACCCGGTGGATGCGCTCGATATCTTTGGCTCGTACGTGCGCGGCGTCCACGCCAAGGATGGCGAGTACCCAACCAATGGCCGGCAGTTGGGCGTCGAGAAGCCGCTGGGGGAAGGGCGGGTCAACTTCCCCGCGCTGATCGGCAAATTGAAGGCATTGGGTTTTAGCGGCGCCCTCACCATCGAACGCGAAATTTCCGGCCCGCAACAGATCGAGGATATCAAACGGGGAAGGCAGTTGCTGGAAGAGATTTTGCGCAGCAGCTAGCGCCGGGCAGCAACCGTAAGCCGCCGGTCTTGCCCACTGTACAGGCCTCCTCTCGCCTGGCACAGCCAAAAACAAAAGCGGAACACAGAGAACGCAGAGAAGCCACAGAGCACACCGAGGGTTTTGCTCTGTGACGCTGCTGTTTCTGCCCCGGCTACCCATTCCAGGGCTTCGCAAATGTCGGGCGAATGGGTGAGAACCGCGGATTGACAGAACAACACGGATTGAAGCTGGCGGAGCCAGATCCGTGCCTTTCTGTCAATCCGCGGTTCTTGGATGTACTGTTGAGAAGCCCTGGCTACCCATTTCAAGTGACTTGACTTTTCCTCCTGACCGGGCAATAATCAAGCGTCGCACTGAGTGTTGTCTGGCATTGACTGTTCTTTCCCCTGGCCCTCTGATGACATACCCGGCTTATCTGGACTTTGACATCGCAGTCACAGCGGAAAACGGCGAACATTGTACGGTTGCTGTGCTCCACTCACCGGCAGGTGAGGCGCGCATAATGACGCTGTTGCCTGTGGCACCGGCGGGATTTCGGGATGATCCGCTTTCCGCAACGCTCGATGAGGTACGCACATTTGGCAGCGCCCTGTTCGATGCGATCGTCAGCGGCGAAGTGCGCAGTCGCTACGATGTGAGCCGCCAGCTTGCGGCAACCCAGGGAAAGGGGCTGCGTATCAAACTGCGGGTTGACTCGCCGGCACTGCTTGGCGTCGCCTGGGAGTTTCTCTACGACTCGCGCGAGGCGGAATTTGTCTGCCTTTCACGCCACACCCCGCTCGTCCGCTATATCGAGATCCCGCAGCCGATCCAACCGTTGGCAGTCGAGCCGCCGCTGCGCATCCTGGGTATGGTCGCCGGCCCGGATGGGGTAGCGCCCCTGGATGTCGAGCGCGAAAAGGCGCAACTAGAAAAAGCCGTTACCTCGCTGCGCCAAAACGGTCGCGTGGAGCTGGTCTGGCTAGAGGGCCAAAGCTGGCGGGCGCTGCAACAGGCGCTACAGGGCGGGCCGTGGCATATCTTTCACTTTATCGGCCACGCCGGGTTTGACGAGATCGGCGGCGAAGGGTTGCTGCTCCTGGCCGGCGAGCAGAACGAGATCGCCCCGCTGCACGCCACCGAACTGGCTCGTCTGCTGGCCGACCAGCGGTCGCTGCGGCTGGCCGTGCTCAATGCCTGCGCCAGCGCTCAGGGCGGCGAAGGAAGCTACTTTTCAAGCACAGCCGCCACCCTGGTGCGGCGGGGGCTGCCTGCCGTTCTGGCCATGCGATATGCCATCAGCGACACGGCGGCCATCGAGTGTACGCAAAGTTTTTACGGTGCGCTGGCGGCCGCACTGCCGGTCGATGCCGCGCTGAGCGAGGCGCGCAAAGCCCTGAGCCTGAGCCGCCTTTCTGAGCACGGTTCGGCAGAGTGGGCGACGCCGGTGCTCTACTTGCGCGCCCCAGATGGTGTACTCTGGCAAACGACTGAACAGGAGAAAGCGATGGAGCCAGCTAGAAAACCGGCGTGGTGGGATCAGCTACCCGAAAATCTTGGCGGCTTTGAAGCAGGCGACATTGGCGGCAGCGTCATTGTCGGCACCGTGGGCGCGGGGGCCAAGAATGTCGCCATCGGCCAGAATATCACGCAGATCATCTCCGAAAGTCTCGGTCCCCCGACGCCCGACGACCAGGCGCTCATCGCTGCCCAATTTCAGCGGATCGTCGGTGCGCTCGACGCCGCATCCATCGAGCCGCGCACCGCGGGCCGAGCCGAAGCCAACCTGGAAACGCTCCAGAACGAATTGACCAAAATGGGGGAAGAAGAGCAACCTGACGCCAACACCATCACCCGGGTGGGTGACTGGCTGCTCGACAACGTGCCGGAGATCGCACAACTCCTGGGCGAATTGTTTGGTCTACCCGCTGTGGGTCGTGTATTGGGCAAGGCCGGAGAGCGGACGCTCCAGTGGGTGCGCCAGCGGTTTGGCTCGTAAGAAAACGAGCCATTTTCGCGGAGTTCGCACGTGGGCGTGCGAACTCCGCGATGCGAGATATAACGCATACGCATGAAGCAGAATGGCGAGCGAGAAGAGCAACAGAACTGGCTCCTGCGCCAGTGGAACCGCCTGCGCCGGGGGCGCTGGCGCGATGTCATCATCGGCCAGGTGGGCGAGGGTGCGACCAATGTCATCATCGGTAAGAACAACGTTCAGGTCAACGTCTCCGGCCGCAATCTCACGCTGCCCATCTGGATGATCAGCGGTGCGCTGGTGGTGATTGTTGGCTTTCTCGTCTATCCTTTTGTCGAGCCGATCTGGTGGCCCACGCAGATAGGCGGCCAGTTTGGTATCGCCGTGGCCGATTTTGGCGAAGTGGACGCCCGCAATCGAGTACGAGCCACTGCCAGGGGTGAGGTGCTGAGTAAGTGGTTCTTTGACAACCTCTTCTACGAATACGAGAACGCCACCGATATCGCCCAGGGCATCAAGATCTGGCACGACGATGCGCCCAACATCCAAAAGAATATCAACTTTGGGATCATCAAGGGCGACAGCGCCGAGGAGCGACGCCAATCCGCAGCCAGGCTGGCCGAGCGGATCGGCGCCCACATGGTCATCTATGGTAATCTGATTCCCGCTGCCGACCGCCAGGAACTGGTGCTCGAGTTTTACCTCTCACCACAAGTACCCGACGAAACAGCAACCCTGGTTGGCTCGCACCGGCTGGGCAAACCAATCACGCTGCCAGCCCAACTGGACATCGGCGACCCAAGCGCCAACCTGGCCCTCGGCGAGTTGCTCAAAATGCGCACCGGCCCGTTCTTTTGGCTGACCGTGGGTCTGAAGCAGGCGATCTTGGGCCGGTCGGCTCAAGCATTGGCAACCTTCCTCCAGGCAGAACGAACGCTCACCAACTGGCGCGAAGAAGATGGCAAGGAGATCCTCTATTTCTTTATCGGGCGCGAAGAGCTTTTTCTGGGTCATGTGGAGAACGCCATTGCCAATTTGGAGCGAGCGTTGGCGATCGAGCCTGAGTACGCACGGGCGCGCATTGCGCTGGGCAGCGCCTATCTCAAGCGGGCGCGCAGCCTACCGCCCCCCGAACGATTTGCCCCGCCCTACGATCTGGAGACGGCGCTTGAACACTATCTAGCCGGTCTGGCCCTGGCCCAACAGATGGAGGAGCCCCTGGTCGAGCAGATCGCTCATCTGGCCCTGGCCAAGAGTTACCGTCTCTTTGCCGAAACCTACTATCATCTCGACGACCCTGCTGAAGCCAGGCGCTATTTCGAGTTGACCCGCCAGGAAGCCGCCGCTGTCGTCGAACCGTTGGCGGCTGCCAATCAGCACCGGCTGGTTGCTCAGGCGTTTGAGGTCGAAGGTGCGGCCTATCTGCAAGAGGCCGATCTCTTGCTACGGCAGGATCGGCCAGGTGAGAGTATACCGCTGCTCGACAAAGCCAAAGTGGCTTATCAAAATTGTATTGACCAGGGCAAACAGGTGGTGATCGATGAAGTGCTGACCGCGCAGGTGATCGACCAGGGGTGCCAGCGCTATTACGCCTTGACGGAAGAGTACATCCACAATTTGAGGGAACAGGAACAATGAAACAACGACTGGTGGCATATTTTGTCGCTGGCTGGGCTTTGAGTCTGCTCGTGGCCTCCTGTGGTGGGCGCACCCCCGAACCGACCCCTGATCTCCAGGCCACGGTCGAGGCCGCGGTTGCTGCGACACGCGCCGCTGATAATCAAGTGGCGACCGCCGTCGCCGCGACGCTGGCAGCCAACGCACCGAATACGCCGACCCTGGCCCCCACCGCCACACCGGTGCAAGTTGCTGCCGCCCCAACCGCAACGCCGACAGTGGAGCCGCCCACCAATACGCCACCAGCACCGCCACCACCCACCGCAACACCGACGGCGATCCCACCCACGCCTACCGATACACCGATCCCGCCGCCAACCCCGACACCCACCGGGCAACGGCTCGTCATTGTCGAAAGCGATGTGGATGGTGACGATGGCAACGACTTTTTGCGTAGCAGCTCGACCAGCAACCAGGGCCGCGTGGTGCTCCTGCCTGGTTTTAGCCCTTCCGAAGTGACCAGGCCGATGGTCTTCCACCGCCGCATTGCCCTGCGCGTGGAAGTGTTCGATACGCGGGCGGGTCTGACCGACGGCGCTGGCATCGAGTCGGTTACATTTCGTCTGATTGATGAGACTGGCGGTGGCGATGTAGTCTATGAAAAGACCGAAACCGGCGCCGCCTACTGTCTCTTTGGCGGTGATGAACCGCTCTGTAGCACGCTCATGTTTGCCCAAACCGGCAACCGCTGGCCCAACGGCGCGCCCATCCACGACGGTGACTATGTTGCGCAGATCGACATCCTGGCTGCCAACGATGAATCTACCCAGTGGCGCTGGGCGTTTCAGATTGCCGGCGCCCAGCCGAGAGCCGCCGCCACCCAAGAGTTGGTTGCCAACATCGTGCAGATTGGCCCCAACAGCACCGATCCGGTTGTCACCGATGCGCTCGTCTTTCAGGTGCAGGCGTATGACCCGGCGGTAGGCAACCGCGACGGCGATGGTATCGACAACGTCGATCTCTGGATCTACGGGCCGCATGGCGACGCCGTCTATCACCGCACCGAGCGCAACGCCGCCTACTGTGCCTTTTCCGGCGGCGAACCGGATTGTGTCATCCTCGACCTACGCCACAACCACTACTGGCCGAACCGAGGACCACTCATCCAAAACGGCTCCCATATCCTCAGGGCAACCGTCCACGCCCGCGATGGGCGAGAAACGACCATTGAAACAACGATTGAGATCCAGCGGCCTGAATGATGGTAGCATGACAAGATGATAAGATGGCAGAATAACCGTTAGCACAGTGTGGCGTGAGCAGCTGTATATTAGGTTCTGTTGACAGTTGCCGGCAATGGGCGATCCAGCCGGATGAAAACGTGCGTTGCACCTGCAAGGTGCGATGCACGCACCAGGTGCAACGCACTTGTCAAGTGCATCGCACCGCTGTGTCGATCGAAATGTCGACAGAACCTAGTGCAGGTTTAACCAAGTTCCTTTGCAAACTTTCCTGGAAGCTTTGAGCTTCCAGGAAGGTGGACTGCAAACGTCTCTGTTAACCATGCACTAGGGACAGTTATCAGTGTTCAGTAAGTGAGTGTAAGTCACTGATCACTGGTCGCTCGCTGTCATCCTGTCATATTTCCTGCGCTGCGGGGTCGAGCGGCAACTGCACCGGCTGTCCTCCCAGTCGCGAGGATTGGCGGATCGCCAGGATCAGCTCCTGGTCGAGCCGCGCCTGGTAGGGGCCATAGGTGGGTTCAGTCTTGTTGCGTACGGCGTCCACCAGGCTCATGAGACAGCCCGCCACGCCGATTTCATCATCGTGCCATTGCACACCATGGCCTGGCTTTGCCGATCGAAACGGGTTGTCCCAGCGGACGATGGGCAGCTCCGGGTCGCCGGTGTGGGCGACCATTGCCACCAACGCACCGCCGTCGACTCGCTCCCAGCGCCGTTCGAGTGTGATAAAGTGGGGCGCCTGGTCACCCGGCGCCAGCAGGCTCAACCGCTCTTGCACCTCCAGGTTGACACCTACCGTGACCCCCATGCCTTTCTCTGCCAGAAAGCGGCTGCTGCGCCACCAGCGGAGCGGCGAATCATAGCCCACGCTCGTCCAGTGGAAGATGCCCAACCGGCCCTCCTCGAACTCG